>NZ_JBHWIE010000144.1:0-9050 GCF_042732085.1 Actinosynnema sp. NPDC059797 | reverse complement strand
GTGTTGTGTTTGGTGTTTGTGGGGTGGGGGGGGGGGGGGGGGGGGGCGCGGGCGCCCCCCCCCCCCCCGACCCGCTAGACGGGCACGGTGACGATCCGCTCGTCGTCGAAGGTGCGCACCTCGACGGCGACCACGTCCTCCGGCGCGATCAGCGCGGAACCGTCGAGGTTCGTGCCGTCCCTCTCCCCCGCCGGCGAGACCAGCCAGCTCCCGGCCTCCTGCCTGCTCCCGTCCCGGGCGACCACGAACAGCCTGCACTTCTCGTTGGCCGCGACGCCCGCCACCGACGCGTTCACCCGCACCCAGCCCGCGGCGGGCCTGACCTGCACCGTCATCCGCGCGCCGGTGCCGGGGTCGGTCGCCGTGCCCAGCCTGGTGCCCGCCGGCGGCGCGGGCGCCGTCGACGGCGTCGGCAGCAGCACGTCCTCGGTGGGCGCGGTGCCCCGGCCCACGGCGAAGCCGCCGCCCAGCACGATCGCGGCCACCGCCGCCGCGACCAGGCCCGTACCGACCCGGCGGCGGCGCAGTTGACGGCCGCGCTCCGACCGCACCTGCCGCAGCGCGCGCCGGAGCAGCAGGTCGCCCCCGTCCGGCGGGCCGTCGAGCAGCGCCTCGGGCGGCACCTCTCCCATGGCCTCCTCCCACGCCCGCAGCTCGGCCAGCTCGGCGCGGCACGACGGGCAGGCCGCCAAGTGGTCGTCCACGGCACGCACCTCCTGCTCGTCGAGCACACCCAGCACGTAGGCGCCGAGCAGCTGTGGATCGTGGTTCGCGGTCATCCGGCCACCCCCTTCAGCGCGACCTGTTGTCCGGCGAACGTCTCTCTCAGCGCGCGTAAGGCGTAGTGCGACCTCGATTTCACCGTTCCGGGTGGCACCCCCAGGGCCTCCGCCGCCTCGGTCACGCTCCGGCCGCGGAAGTAGATCTCCAGCAACACGTCCCGGTGGTCGGACGACAGCCGGTCCAGCGCTTCGAGCACCACCACCGAGTCCACCACGGCGTCGGCGTGGTCGCGCTCCACCGGCGGGGCCACCGGCGTCTCGGCCACCTCCTGGGGGCGGGACGCCTTCGCCCGGAACCGGTCGGTGACGATGTTGCGCGCCACGGTGAGCAGCCAGCCGCGGACCGAGCCCTTGCCGTTGACCAGGGCGTCCGGGTGCCGCCAGGCGCGCACGAGGGTTTCCTGGACGACGTCCTCGGCCGCCGCCCGATCGCCGGTCAGCCGCGTCGCGTAGGCGAGCAACGCCCGACCGTGCTCCTCGTAGAGGGATCGGATCAGCGCCTCGTCGGCCGCGGCCTCCCGTTTCCGGGACCACAAAGCCGCCATCCACCCACTCCTCTCGTCAACCCGTCCCCACGCACACGGATCCCGGGGGCGTTCGGTTCAGGGCGGCGGCGGGGGAGTTCGCCGGGCGGCGTCACGGGCAGGAGCGGCCGGCGTTCAGGCAGGCCACGACCTCGTCCATCAGGGCGTCGGGCATGACGTTGACGAACATCGCGTGGTCGGTGCTCGGGTCGCGGTGCTGCTCGGGGAAGCTGTCGACGGCGAACGGCCGGCCCGGCGGCACGTCGTAGGCGACCCGCAGGCGCAGCCCGGGCACCGGGAAGGTGCCCTGCCGGCAGACCCCGTTCGCGGCGGGGAACTCGACGTGCGCGCGGTGGCTCGGGCTGTCGGTGTTGCGGCCGTCCCAGCAGCTGGGGAAGACGAAGGTGCGCAGGACCCTGCTGCCCGGCGCGCACCCGGGGTAGCGGTCGGTCCACCGGTCCTCGAACCCGGTGCAGCTCCACCGCGCGGTGCCGCGGCCGGTGGTGGTGGCGGCGGGGTCGCCGGTGATCGCCCGCAGGAAGCGGGGCATCGCGACCACCCGGCTGACCGGGTTGCCGGTGAAGGTGACGGAGACGCTGTCCGGTGGCAGGACCTCGCCGGTGTTGCCGTGCGCTCCCCCGCCCGGCGCGTGCTCGTCGTGGCCCCGGCGGTCGGTCAGGCGCAGGACCGGCCAGTAGTAGGTGGACCGGTCGCCCGCGGCGCAGGTGCTGCCCGCGGCGGCCAGGGACCCGTCGGTGGAGTGGGCGTCGGTGCTGGTGTTGCCGACGTACTCGTGGGTGTGGTGGGCGCCGTGGGTGCGGCCCGGGGTGATCACCACGTTGTCGGCGTTGAGGTGGCGCCGCTCGTTGCGGCCGCAGTCGAGGGTGAAGGAGCCGGTGGAGGCGTCCTCGGTGGTGGTGACGTCGTCCACGGCGACGGGCACCTGGTCTATCGCCACCGTCCGGCTCTCCGAGCAGCCTGCCGCCAGCGAGAGGACCAGGAGCGCGGGTAACCACCTCACGCGGAACAGCTTATTCGGCCGGGGCCGGAGGGGGCGCGGGCTCGGCACCGGCTGAGACGCGGTGGCGGGCGGAGGGCGCGCGGTGCCCGGGTGGAGGACACGCGGTGCCCGAGTGGAGGACACGCGGTGTCCGGGTGGAGGACACGCGGTGGGTCAGGGGGTGGTGGTGATCAGGGTTCGGTCGTCGGTGGTGACGATGCTGATGGCGGACAGGTCGGCGGGGGCGACCGCGGCGGCCCCGGCCAGGGTCGTGCGGTCGCGGCCGGGCGCCACCCAGCCGCCCGCCACGTGGTGGTGGCCGCCGGTGTCGGTCACCACCAGCCGGCAGCGGTGGCCCGGCGGGATGCCGTCGACCTCCGCGCGCAGGCGGACCCAGCCACCGGCCGGGGTGACCGTGGTGGTCAGGTGGACGCCGGCCGGCGAGGAGGCCACCAGGACCCGCTCCCCCGGCGCGTGCTGCCGGCCGAGGTGGACGCCCCCGGCCAGCACCGCCGCGGCGAGCGCCGAGCCCACCGCCGCGACGACGGCGCCGCGGCGCCTGCGGTCCCGGGTCCGCTCGGCCCGGACCAGGCCCAGCGCGCGTTCGAGGATCGGGTCACGCATCTCTTCTCGTTCAGCCGGGGCCCGGGGCCTGCGCTCCGGGCGGTGACGGGTGCGGCGAGCGGTCGGCACCGGCGCGGTGCCCCCCTCGACGGTGGACGTCACCTACACGGTCCTGCCGGCCGTTCGGTTCGACGGGCGCCCGGCGTGTCTACTGTGGACCGTCGTGGGCCGGCAGGCCGTACACCGAGCGCAGCCACACGCAGGCCAGCGCGTCGACCAGCTCCCGGTCCCGGGCGGTGGAGCGGCGCGAGCGCGAGCGGTTCAGGAAGCTCTGCTCGTTCATCGACACCAGGACCGCCGCCAGGACCCGGGCGTCCGGGCCCCCCGGCGCCGTGCCCGCCGCGCGTTCCAGCTCGATCTGGGTCGCCGTCGCCTCGACGAAGCGGCGCGCCACGTCCGACCAGAACTCGCGCATCAACGGGTCGGTGTCCCGCGCCCGGACCGCCGCCCGCAGGACGGCGCCGTGCTTGCGCCACAGCGCGAGGCTCGTGCCCAGCGCCCTCCGGATGGCGGCCTCCGGCGGCTCGTTGCCCCGGCGCAGCCAGGTCGACGCCGACTCGTACAGGGCGTCCAGGGCCGCGCCGGACAGGGCGTGCAGCACCGCTTCCCTGGACGCGAAGTGGAAGTAGAACGTCGACCGCGAGATGCCCGCGCCCGCGGCCAGCTCGTCGACCGCGATGTCGTCCAGGGAACGGGTCTGCAGCAACCGCTCGGCGGTGTCCAGGATCGCCTGGGAGGTGAGGTCGCCCTTGCTGGGCCTGCGCCGCGACCCGACCGTGCCGGCACGTGGGGACATGGCGGACATCCTGGGTTCAGGGGCACCGCAGCCGCAAGCTCTTCGCGCACTCCGCGACCAAGTCGAGCAGATCGGGCACGGGCCGGCGCGCGTCGGCCCGCCGGTGGGGGTACACAGGACGGGTGGACCCACTCCGGGCATTGCGGCAGGTCGCGCTCCGGTTGGAGCGCGCGGGCGAACCCCCGTACCGGGTGCGCGCGTTCCGGCGGGCCGCCGACGTGGTGGGGGCGCTGCCCCGCGGCGAGCTGGAGCGCCGCGTCGAGGAGGGCACGCTGACCGACCTGCACGGCATCGGCAAGTCCACCGCGGGCGTGGTCGTCGACGCGCTGGCCGGGCGGGAACCCGCCTACCTGAGCCGGTTCCGCGAGCCGGTCCCGGTCGGCGGGCAGGAGCTGCGGGCGGCGTTGAAGGGCGACTGCCACGCGCACTCGGACTGGTCCGACGGCGGCAGCCCGATCCGCGAACTGGCCGAGGCCGCCCGGGACCTCGGCCACTCCTGGGTGGCGCTGACCGACCACTCACCCCGGCTGACCGTGGCCAACGGCCTGTCCGCCGACCGGCTGCGCAGGCAGCTGGAGGTGGTGGCGGAGCTGAACGCCGAGCTGGCGCCGTTCCTGGTGCTGACCGGGATCGAGGTGGACGTCCTCGACGACGGGTCGCTCGACCAGCAGGAGGACCTGTTGGCGCAACTGGACGTCGTGGTCGCGAGCGTGCACTCGAAGCTGCGCATGCCCGCGCCCGAGATGACCGCCCGCATGGTCGCGGCGGTGTCCAACCCGCACGTGGACGTCCTGGGCCACTGCACGGGGCGGCTGGTCACCGGCAAGGGGCGGCCGGAGTCGGAGTTCGACGCGGTGGAGGTGTTCGCCGCGTGCGTCGAGAACGACACCGCGGTGGAGGTCAACTCGCGGCCGGAGCGCCGGGACCCGCCGGGGCGGCTGCTGCGGCTGGCCGTCGACATGGGGTGCGCCTTCGCCATCGACAGCGACGCCCACGCGCCCGGCCAGCTCGACTGGGTCGCCTACGGGTGCGAGCGGGCCGAGGAGTGCGGGGTCACGCCGGACCGCGTGATCAACACCCTGGGCGCGGCCGAGCTGCTGTCCCGCTGAACCGCCGTCCCCGACCGGGCCCTCAGCGGCCCGCGGTCGCCGGTCGCTGGGTGCGGGACGCGCGGACCAGGTGGCCGTACCAGGTGATCAGCGGCCCCGTCCGCCCGTCCAGCAGGCGCTGCCAGGTGGTCCGGCACAGCGCCCGGAACGGCGCCGGGTCCCACGCCCGCGCCAGGTCGGCCAGCGGCCGGTCCTGGACGTTGCCCAGGCCGTAGCGGCGGTCGAAGCCGTAGGACACCGGGACGGCCGCGCCGTTCGCCTCGACGACCAGCGGGGTGAGCCAGTGGCCCAGCGGGCTGCCCTCCTCGACGGGCGCGGCCATGAACGCCCGCGGGCTGCGGGCCAGCACGGTCCTCGGCACGGCGTCCAGCTGCACGGCCAGGCCGTGCTCCTCGGCGATCCGGCCCAGCTCCACCGCGGCGTAGGCCAGCTCCACCGCGTCCGGCCGCTCACCCGGCATGAGGCGGCCGGCCGCGCCCTCGGGTTCGAGCGGGTGGACCTGGAGCAGCAGGGCGCCGGAGCGGGCGGCGGCCACGGCGACCTCGCCGAGCTGGGTGGCGTTGCCCTGGGTGAGGGTGGTGACCACGCCGACCGGGACGCCCGCCTCGGTGAGCCGCCGGATGCCGGCCAGCGCCCTGTCGAAGCAGCCCTCCTGGTCCCGGATGCGGTCGTGGGTCGGCCGGTCGCCGTCCAGGGAGACCGCCACGAGGTCGACCAGCCCGCGCACGACGCCGATCCGGCGCTGGTTCAACGCGACCCCGTTCGTCGTCACGGTCGTCCGCATCCCCGCGTCCCGCGCCGACCGCAGCAGGGCGGGGAGTTCCGGGTAGAGGAACGGTTCACCGCCCGACACGTTCAGCACGTCGTAACCGAGTTCGGCGGCGTCCCGCACCACCCCGGACAGCACCGCGATCGGCACCGACTCGGCCACGTCGGGCCCCGAGCTGGAGTAGCAGTGCCGACAGCGCAGGTTGCACAACCTCGTGGGGTGCACCTGGAGCACCGCCCGACCGCCCGTCCGCCCCATGCCACCCTCCTGAGCGTTCGACTATCCATATGGAGCACGCTGGTTGGACCGTGATACGTCGTCGTGTCACGACGCTTCGGCTCAATTCGCTCGAAAGTGGGAACCTCTCTCCGGGTTGAAACGGCTCTCAAGAGGTCAGCGACTCCTTCAACAGGCGAAGCCGCCGAGCGCTCACCCATCGGGGGGAGGGGACATGCGCCGCGAGTTCACGGTTCCCGCCGACGCGGCCGACGCCGCTCGGCGCAGGTTGCTGCGCGACCTGCACGACGGGTTGGGCCCCTCCCTGGCGGCCGTCGCGCTGGGCCTGAGGGCCGCCAGGCACCTGGCGCGGCGGGACCCGGCGTCCGCCGGGCGGCTGCTGGCCCGGTTGGAGGACGAGGTGCACGCCGCGGTGGGCGAGGTGCGGCGGCTGGCCGCGGGCGCGTGCCCGGAGGTGCTGGCGCGGCTGGGGCTCGCGGGCGCGGTGCGGGAGCACGTGGCGTCGCTGGCCGGGCGGCACCCGGTGCGGGTGGACGTCGAGTGCGCCGGCCTGCCGGAGCTGCCGGTGGCGGTGCAGGTGGCGGCGTACCGGATCGTGTGCGAGGCGCTCACCAACGTGGTGCGGCACGCGGGCGCGCGGCACTGCGCGGTGCGGCTGGTGTTCGACGACCGGTTGCGGGTGGAGGTCGTGGACGACGGCGACGCGCCGTGGCCTTCCGGGGATGACGGGCACGAGGGGAGCGGCGGGCAGAGCGGTGGCGGGCACGGCGTGGGGCTCGCCTCGATGCGCGAGCGGGCCCGCGAGGTGGGCGGCACGTGGGTGGTGGAGCACGCCGCGGGCGGCACGCGGGTCGCCGCCGACCTGCCCGTACCCCGAGGGGTGTGACATGGCGCCCGCGCTGCGGGCCCTCGTGGTGGACGACCACCCGCTGTTCCGCTACGGGCTGTCGGCGGCGCTGGCCGCCGCGCCGGGCCTGGAGGTGGTCGGCGAGGCCACCGGCGGTGCGATGGCGGTGTCGATGGCCGCCGCGCTGCACCCGGACGTGGTGGTGATGGACCTGAACATGCCCGACCTGGGCGGGGTCGAGGCGACGAGGCGGATCGTGGCGCACGTCCCCGGCGTGCGGGTGCTGGTGCTGACCATGTTCGACGACGACGAGTCGGTGTTCGCCGCGATGCGCGCGGGAGCGCTGGGCTACCTGCTCAAGGCGGCCCGGCCGCAGCAGGTCGTGCGGGCGGTGCGGGCCGTCGGCGAGGGCGAGGCGATCTTCGGCCCGGCCGTCGCCGCGCGACTGCTGGCCTGCTTCGCCGGCGAGCCGCCCGGGCCGGTGGAGGCGTTCCCGGAGCTGACCGGGCGGGAGCGGGAGGTGCTGCGGCTCATGGCCGACGGCCGGGGCAACGCCGCGATCGCCCGGCGGTTGGTGCTCAGCCCCAAGACCGTGCGCAACCACGTGTCGCACATCCTGCGCAAGCTCCACGTCGCCGACCGCGCCCAGGCGGTGTCCCGGGCCAGGCGGGCCGGGCTGGGCGACGGACCGGGACACATCGGGACACCTGGTCCGTAGTGCCCGTGCGCGTCGTGCCGCGACGATGGCGGTGGGCGGTTCGGGCAGCACCTCGGGGCGGGGAGCGCGGCCCGTCCGGGCGGATGGCGGGAGCACGGCATGAACGGTGAGCAGATCGCGGTCGTCCTGCACGCGACGGACTCGATCACCAGGGCGGGTGTCACCGCGGCCCTGCGGTCGCGGCCGGAGATCAGGTTCGTGGAGCCGCACGAGCGGGCGCCGGTGGCGCTGGTGCTGCTGGAGCGGTGGGACGCCGAGGCACAGCGGCTGCTGCGCCGGCTCCAGGCGCCGGGCGGCGCGGGCATCGTGCTGGTGGCGGGCGACATCGCGGACCCGGAGCTGCTGAACGTGGTCGGCAGCGGCGTGTCCGCGGTGATCCGCCGCGCCGAGGCCACGCCGGACGCGCTGGTGCGGCTGGTGAGGGCCACCGCGGCGGGCCAGGGCGCGCTGCCGCCGGACCTGCTCGGCAGGCTGCTGGACCGGGTGTCGCGGTTGCAGCGCGACGTGCTCAACCCCCACGGGTGGACGATGGCGGGCATGTCCGAGCGGGAGACCGAGGTGCTGAGGCTGATCGCGGACGGCTTCGAGACCCGCGAGATCGCCGAGAAGCTGTGCTACTCGCAGCGCACGGTCAAGAGCATCCTGCACGACGTCACCAACCGCTTCCAGCTGCGCAACCGGGCGCACGCGGTGGCCTTCGCGCTGCGCGAGGGCCTGATCTAGGACCGCGGGGTCCGCCCGGGACCCGAGGGCGGTCGGGTCCCGGGCGCGAGGACCAGCGCACCCGGTCGACCTCGACCTCCGGCACCGCGAACCCGGCGCAGCGCGGCGGCCGTCTCCCGCGCACCGTCTCCCGCGCACCGACTCCCGGGCGTTCCCGCCGGCGGCGGCGCGGCGGACATCGGGGCAGCTCCGGCTGCCCGTGCGGGCAGGGGGCGGTGCGCCGGACGCGCGGGCCCGGTGATCGGGACACCACTCCAACGGCCGGTGCGGCGGGGGCCCCGCCGTGGTTAGCCTTCCCGGGGTTTCCGCGCCGGGCAAAGGAGCTCCGCCATGCCGAGCCGTGTTCGCCACGTCCTCCTCACCGCGGCCACCGTGGCCGTCGCGGCCGGCCTCGCCGCGGTCACGCAGACCTCGGCGCAGGCGGTGACCTGCAACGCGAAGGCGAACCTGACCGACTCGGGCGCCGCCCTGCACGGCCAGGCGGTCACGCTGTGCCGCGGCGGCACCCCGGTGCCGGGCGAGCCGACGCCGATCCACGTCGTGGACGACAGCGGCGTCATCCAGCGCCTGGAGCCTGGCACCGGCGAGTGGCACGTGGTGGCGGCCGGCTCCGGCGCCATCACCTACACGTGCGTCGGCACGGCCGCGAACAGCTACCGGACGGTGAACACGTCCGCCGGGAAGACCTCGGCACCCCTGACCGCCGCCTGCGGCTGACGCACCCGACCCCGCCCACGCCGGCGAGCTGACCTGCACGCCGTTCCCGCGGCTGGGGCACCCGGCCCTGCTCGCGCCCGACCTGCGCACCCGACCCTGCCGCACCCGACCCTGCCGCGCCCGACCCTGCCGCGCCCGACCCTGCCGCGCCCGACCCTGCGCCCCCGGACCAGCCCGCGCGCCACACCGCGCCCCACCCGCCTC
>NZ_JBHWIE010000143.1:9333-17610 GCF_042732085.1 Actinosynnema sp. NPDC059797 | reverse complement strand
GGTGCCGCCCTGGCGCTCGGGCACGCCGTTCGCCCCCCGGACCGCCCCTGAGCCCCGCTCGCGCTGGACGGGTCAGTGGTCGACCCGGCCGCCATCGCGCCCTTCGCCGACGACCCGGTCCGGATCGTCGACGTCGGCAACACCAGGGTCAAGGAGTGCGACCGCCTGGAGGCCTGCGCGGTCAACCTGCGGCGGCCGGGCGTGGACGCGGTGACCGGCCCCGACTGGATCGAGATCAGGCCGGGCCGGGTCCGCCCGGCCGTGGTCGACTGCCACTCGGACCACCGGATCGCGATGAGCTTCGCCGTCACCGGCCTGCGCGCGCCCGGCGTGGAGCTGGACGACCCCGGCTGCGTGCGCAAGACGTTCCCGGAGTTCCACGAGACCCTGACCGACCTGCTGACCCGCTGGGGCGGCTGAGGGGACGCCGGCCGGCGGGCGAGGGCGGTCGTTCGGCCCGCGGCGCGGCAGCCGTTCCGGCACGGCGACGCGCAGCGAGCGTTCGGCCGACGTCCCGGGCTCGTCCCCCGCGCCTCACCCGCGCCAACCCGACGGGTTCGACATCGAGTCGACGGGGAGGAACCCCTCGACGTCCATGTCGGCGCCCGTCTTGCCGGTGAACTTCTCCGGCGCGAGGTAGAGCAGCCCCTCGGCGCCCTGGCGGAACGGGGGCACGAAGCGTTCGAATCCCGCGCCGGAAGACGCCACGCCGACGTACTCGACCTCACCGGCCAGCACGCACGCACAACGCGCGTAGAGGAAGTGGTCGCTCGTCTGCGGGAGCTCCAGTCCGCCGACGAGCCCGACCGGCACTCCCGCGAACTCCTCCCGGTCGATCCGGTGGAGGAACTCGCAGAGCCTGCTCTGAAAGCCGACCAGCAGCGCGGGTGCCACGGCGTCCAGGCGGCGGGACACCTCCCCCAGCGCGCGCTCGACGTCGTCCGCGTCGCGCATCGGATTCGCCCCGATGACCGCCCAGAAGTCGGCCGCGTCGATTCCCCCGACCACAGCGCGGGCCTCCTCCCCCACCGTCCGGACCTCTCGGGGCCCGCACGTCCGCCGACATCCCACCACCCGGGCGGCAGGCGCACCGGTGCGGGGCACCGGTGCGACCGAAGAACCCGCGCCGTGCCTTCACCGCCTCCCGGTCGTCGAGGTCCGGTGGTGCCCGTAGGGCACGGCATCGACCAGGGTGACGCGGATGGTGCTGCCGCCGGGGACGCGGTAGGTGCGCTGTTCGCCCGGCCGTGCCCCGACGAGCGCGGCGCCCAGCGGCGACTCCGGGGAGTAGACCTCGATCTCGCCGTGCTCGACGGCGCGCATGCCCAGCAGGAAGGTCTCGGTGTCGTCGGTGTCGTCGTAGCGGACGGTGAGCACCATGCCCGGTTCGGCGATCCCGTCGTCGGGCGGGTCCTCGCCGACGACGGCGTTGTTGAGCAGCTCCTGGATCTCGCGGATGCGCTCCTCGCGCTGCCTGCGCGCCGCCGGGCCGTGCTCCTCGGGGTCGGCGCTCTCCACGGCGGCGCCGGCCGCGAACAGGTCGGCGAGTTCGGTGCGCAGCCGCTGGTGCGCGTCGGGCGTCAGCCAGACGCGCCGGGCGCCGGGGTGGGTGCTGGTCATCGTTGTCCTCGTAACGGGTCGTGGGACGAAAAGGTGCCGTCAGGGCGGTTGGGGGGAGGACCGCCCTGACGGCGGAGGTGTCCGCGGTGCCGGGTGACTGGAACGGCACCGGCTCCGCGAACGCGGTGGTTGGTCTGGCTCCGGTCAGGGTTCGACCGGTCGGCGGCCGAGCATGACCTCGACGTCGTGGGCGTAGCCGCTGGCTATGCGGGTCAGGACGTCGCGCTGCACGCGCAGGAACGCGTTCTCCGCGCGCAGCCAGGTCAGCTCCTCGCGCTCCTCGTCGGTCAGCGGTTCACCGCTCCGGTCCGGTGGCTTGGTGGTGTCCATGTGTGGTGCCTCAGCGTGTGGTGCCTCAGCGCAGCGGGTCGAACGCCCGCAACGCCTCGGGCTGTTTGCCGGTGGTGATCTGCTCCGCCAGCAGCCGCCCGGTGACCGGGCCGTGGGCCAGGCCCCACATGCCGTGCCCGCCGGCGACGTAGACGTGCGGCGCCCGCACCGCACCGATCAGCGCGCGGCCGTCCGGGGTGACCGGTCGCGGGCCGACCCACACGTCGCGGCGCTGGTCCCAGCGCACGCCGTCGAGCAGCGGGCGGGCGGAGGCGATGATCGCCTCCAGCCGGGCGTGGGCGCCCGGCGCGTCGGGGTCGCGGAACTCCATCGTGCCCGCCACCCGCAGCCCGTCCTGGTAGGGCGTGCACGCCACGCGCACGTCGGGCAGGTAGACCGGGCCGGGCACCGGGCGCTCCACGGGCACGGTGAACGAGTAGCCGCGCCCCGCGCGCACCGGCACCCGCACGCCCCAGCGCCGCGCCAGCCGGGACATCCACGCCCCGGTCGCGACCACGGCGACCTCGGCGTGCACGGCGGCGCCGCTGCGCGGGTGGACCGTGACGCCCTTGCTGTAGGAGCGGATGTCGTCGACCTCGAACAGGCGGATCGTGGCGCCCCGGCGGACCACCGCCCGGGCCAGGGCCTGCACGAAGGCTCCGGGATCGACGTAGCGCTGCCCGTCGACGCGCACGCCGGCGGTGAGGGCGGGCGAGGCCAGGGGCACGTGCTCGCGGAGCTGGTCGGCGTCCAGTTCGACGTGGTCGACCGGCTGCCCGGCGGCGGCCATCCTGCCCAGCTCCCGCAGCAGGCCCTGCGCCTGCTTCGGCGTGCGGAACCCCGCGGTGATCGGCGCGTCGACGGTGGGCGCGTCCACGCCGTTGGCGGTGAGCACGTCGAACGCCTCGGCGCACTCCTGGTTGAGCGGCAGGTTCGCCTCGACCGCGCGGGTCCACGACGACCAGCGGGAGTGCGCCGCGAACTTCGCCAGGAACGACCACAGCGCGGGGTCCGCGGTCAGCGGCACGTGCAGCGGCGCGGCCGGGTTGAGCAGCGACCGCAGTCCGTAGCGCAGCACGGACGGCTCGTTGAGCGGGATGGCCAGGCCGGGTGCGATCCACCCGGCGTTGCCCCAGGACGCGCCGGCCGCCACCGCGGTCCGGTCGACCACGGTCACCGCGACCCCGCGCTCCTGGAGGAACCAGGCGGTCGACAGGCCCACGATGCCCGCGCCGACCACGACCGCCGACCGCGGTCCGCCGTCGATGCGTTCGACGTCGACCATGACCACCTCCACCGGGACGAGCTGCTGTTGGAGCCAGCTTGGCCCGAGAGGCACCCCCCGCTGTTGTCCGCCGCCGTCAATTTCGGCGTGCGGTTTTGTCGGCTTCCGACAACGGCGGAGGCTTCAGTCGTTCCCGGTCACGGCGAGGTCGATGATCATGGCGAGCCGCTTGCGGGCGTCGTCGAGGTCGAGCGGGGCCACCTCGGCCATCTTGCGCAGCCGGTAGCGGATGGTGTTCGGGTGCACGCCGAGCCGCTCGCCCGCGCGGGCCAGGTCGCCCTGGGACTCCAGCCACGCGCGCAGCGTCGGCACGTAGTGCGTGGCGTTGGCCTCGTCGTGGCGGCGCAGCTCGGCGACCGGTCCCCGTGCCGGTGTCCGCCCGGCGCGCGCGGCGGCGCGCAGGCGTTGCAGCAGGATGTCGTCCCACGAGTCGTCGTAGGCCGGGTACGGCGCGTCCGGCGTGCGCGCCTCGTGCAGCGCCAGGCACTCGTCGGCCTCCTGCCTGCTGGCGGGCAGGTCCGTCGCCGAGCCGGTGCCCCCGATGCCGGCGGTGACCGTCACCTGCGCGGGCAGCGCGGCCCGCAGCGCGGCCACCCACTCGCGCGCGGCGTCCGCCCGCTCGCCGGGCAGGACCGTGTGGAGGGTGGTGCCGGACAGGGTGCTGCGACCGGGCCGGGACCAGCCGAACCCCGTGGTGGCGCGTTCGAAGGCCAGCAGCAGCGCGGCGTGCCGCTCGGCGGCGATGTGCGCCCGGACCGCGATGACCCGCAGCGGCCCCGGCGGCAGGCCGAGCCTGCTGACCACCGTGGCGGCGTCCGCGGTGCCCTCCAGCAGGCGCGACGTCAGGTCGGACTCGACCTGGCGCTCCAGGTCGGCGCTGGCCCGCCAGCGCAGCAGGTGCAGCGCCACCGTGCGGGCGCCGTCGGCCAGCGCCGCCCGACGCGCGCCGGTCAACGGGCTGCCGCAGGTCACCCACACCGATCCGAGCAGCTCCCGGCCCGCGCGCACCGCCACCACCATCCGCCCGGACAGCCCGTGCCCTGGGTCCGGCTCGACGAACAGCGGCTCGTCGCGGGAGGTCAGGTGGGCGAGCACGCCGCGGTCCTCGAACAGCTCCCGCAGCCGCTCCGGGGCCCGCCGCCCCAGGATCGTCTCCAGCCTGGCCCGGTCGGCGCCCTGCTGCGAGCTGGAGTAGGCCAGCACGCGCGAGGACCGGTCCTCGATGGTCACCGCGCCGCCGACCGCGTCGGCCAGGCTGTCCGACAGCGCGAACAGGTCGGTCGGGCCACGCCCGGACTCGGTCTCGCGCCCCTCCAGCACCAAGCCGTAGACCACGCCGGCCAGCTGGCTCCACGACACCTCGGGGTCGACCACCAGCACCGCGACGCCCGCGGCGTCCCCGAGCGCGGCGGCCTCGTCCCCGATCCCGGATTCCCCGGTCCCGGTGTTGCCCGCACCGCCGTGGACCAGCACGACCCGCGCCCGCGCCTCCACCGCCCACCCGACGGCCTCGGGGACCGACCCGGCCCCCACCGCCAGGAACACGTCCCCGTCGACCGCCCGCGCGTCGGAGGACTCGTGCATCACCACGCTGCGCAACTCCGTCGAGCGCGGCACCGGGCAGCACGCCAACCGCACCCCGTAGCCACCCAGCACGTTCACCAGACGGTCCAAGACGATCATGAGCACCCCTGTCCGACGCCGACCGCCCACCGTAACCGTCCGTAGTGGAGGTCGGGTGGACGGGGACGCGGACCGGGGTGCGCGGGAGGGCCCGGTGGCGCCGGGCCCTCCCGCTCGGATCAGCCGACCCGGCAGGTGAGGGAAGGCCAGTTCCAGTTACCGCCGTGCTGGATGGTGAAGCCGAACGTGTTGCCGTTGCCGTTGGGGCGCGCGGTCATCACGTTGGCCGTTTCCCAGGTCGCGGTGGTGTTCCAGGTCGCGATGATCCGCTGCGGCGAGCTGACGGTCACCGTGACGACCCAGTTGTTGGTGCCCGAGACCGTGACCTGGCCGTTGAAGCGGTCGCTCCACTTCTGGCCCTCGGAGTAGGTCGCGGTGCAGCTGCCACCCGGGTTCTGCGGGGTGGTCGTGGTGCCCGGGTTCGAGGTGGTCGGGTCGGTGGTCGGGGTGGTCGTGCCCGAGGCGCTGTTCAGGGCGTTGAGGACCGAGGTGTAGGCGGCCTTCTTGTTGCCCGAGCCGTCGAACAGCAGCGGCGTGCCCGAGGCGCGCCACGAGTCGCTGTCGCGGATGCCCCACACGGTGATGCCGGTGCAGCGCGACACCGCCAGGCAGGCCTGCACGACGCCCTGGTACTGCTGGGCCTGGCTGGAACCCGAGCCCTCGATGTCCAGCTCGGTGATCTGCACGTCGACGCCCAGGTTGGCGAAGTTCTGCAGCGTGGTGTGGTAGTTCGACGGCACCGGGTTGCCGCTGTTGAAGTGCGCCTGGAAGCCGACGCAGTCGATCGGCACGCCGCGGGACTTGAAGTCCTGCACCATCCGGTACACGCCCTGGGTCTTGGCGTGCGACCAGTTGTCGGTGTTGTAGTCGTTGTAGCAGAGCTTCGCGTTCGGGTCCGCCGCGCGGGCCGCCCGGAAGGCCGCCTCGATCCAGTCGTTGCCGGTGCGCTGGAGGTTCGAGTCGCGCCGGGCGCCGGAGCTGCCGTCGGCGTAGGCCTCGTTCACCACGTCCCAGGCGTAGATCTTCCCGCGGTAGTACGACGCCACCTGCGTGACGTGGTTGAGCATCGCCTGGCGCAGCGAGGAGCCCTCCATGCGCTGCATCCAGCCCGGCTGCTGCGAGTGCCACGCCAGGGCGTGACCGCGCACCCGCTTGCCCTGGTTGCGGGCCTGGTTGAGGATGCGGTCGCCACTGGAGTAGCTGAACTGGTTCTGGTTCGGCTCGGTGGCGTCCATCTTCATCTCGTTCTCGGCCGTGACCATGTCGAACTCCCTGTTCAGGATGTTGACGTAGGTCGAGTCCGAGAGCTTGTTCGCGGCCACCGCGGTGCCGAAGTAGCGGCCGCTCTGCTGCGCCGCCGCGGCGAGCGTGGACGCGGCGCCGCTGGCCGGCGCGGCCACGAGGAACGCGACACCGCCCGTGGTGGCGGCCACCAATGTCGCCGCGAGTAGGACTCGGGGCACTGACCTCGCTGTCAGCTTCATGTTCGACACCTTCGGGGAGCACCCGCCCTGACCGGCGGGTGGGGTGGGCAGAACCGTCCGGCCGGCCCGAGCACCGCCCGGGTGCTGGGCCCGGGGTCGCGCGCGGTTTTGCGATCCGCGACGCGAGCACGGGCCGGTGGGGCCTCACGCGGTCGCGCCACAGGCGTGGGCGCGGACCGCGAACCGGGTGAACGGCAGTGTCGCATTGAATTGTTCACGCTCACAAGTTGAAGTTGCCACCGAGTGCTGTTCACTGGGCTGAACGGAGCAGCACTGACCTTAATCGCTTCTACCTGGCTTTATGCGACCTCGCCGAATTGGGTCCGCTAAAAAGTTGCGCAAATTCCGCTAAAGTTAGCGCTCACAAGTTTAGCTTTGACCGGCCGTTGTGGGCCTGGCTACATTGACTGACGATCCAGGCAGCTCCGCCCGGGGCCGCGACCCCGCCCCCGGCCGAGCAACGCCGCCGCGACCGCCGTCAAAGATGACGTTGGGAAGTCCGATGCGACGAACTCCAGTGGCACGAACCGCGCCGAGCGCCTCCCGCCGGCTGCCCTCGGGACGAGACCCCCGAAGAGGCGCGCCGATCCCCGCCCGGCCCCGCTGAGCGCGGTCCGGCCCCTCTCCCGTCCCGCCCGGCGGCACACCCGGCCGCCGGGCGGGTCACCGCACGTTCGTCGACCCGGAGGACTCGCACATGCCCACCGCGACGAAGTCGCCGGCCGCCGTCGTGCCGCCGGCGGCGCGGACCGCCGGATCGCCCGCCCGCGACGAAGGATGACCATGTCCCTGCTGCGACACCCCTCGTCACGGCGGTCCGGGCCCGCCGCGCCCCTGCAGCCGGGCGACCCCCTGCCCGGCAGCTTCCACTGGACCTCCAGCGGCCCGCTGATCGGCCCCAAGCCGGACCCGGAGCACGCGAACCTGGCGGTCAAGGATCCGAGCGTGATCCGCCACGACGGCGAGTACCACGTGTTCGCCTCGACCTACACCGACGGCTACAACCTGGTCCACCTCAGCTTCACCGACTGGTCCCAGGCCCCCGCCGCGCCGCACCACTACCTCGACCGCTCGGGCATCGGCGCCGGTTACCGCGCCGCGCCGCAGGTGTTCCACTTCGCACCGCAGGACCTGTGGTACCTGGTCTACCAGACCGATTCGGGCGCCTCGTACTCCACGACCGACGACATCTCCGACCCGCTGTCGTGGTCGGCGCCGAAGGACTTCTACGCCGACGGCATGCCGCGGATCGTCCGCGACAACATCGGCGACGGCTACTGGGTCGACTTCTGGGTCATCTGCGACAGCGCCAAGTGCTACCTGTTCTCCTCCGACGACAACGGCCACCTCTACCGGTCGGAAACCGACCTCTCCCGGTTCCCCGGCGGTTTCACCGACCCCGTCATCGCGATGCGGGACGCCGACCGCCACCGGCTGTTCGAGGCGTCCAACATCTACAAGATCGCGGGCGAGGAGCGGTACCTGATGGTGCACGAGGCCATCGGCGCCGACGGTCGCCGCTACTTCCGCTCCTGGACCGCCCCGGCCATCACCGGCCCGTGGACGGGCCTGGCCGACACCGAGGCCAACCCGTTCGCCGGCGCCGGCAACGTCACCTTCCCGGACGGCGCGTGGACCCGCGACATCAGCCACGGCGAGGTGGTTCGCACCAACGTCGACCAGACGATGGAGATCGACCCCCGCGACCTGACCTACCTGTACCAGGGCCTGAACCCCGACGCGAGCGGCGCCTACAACCGGCTGCCCTGGCGGCTGGGCCTGCTCACCCCGACCGAACCCACCCCCAGACGGGCCCCCCCCCACCACCGTGGCGGCCCCCCCCGAACCCCGTCGAGCCGGGGCCGGGGCCCCCCC
>NZ_JBHWIE010000143.1:0-9323 GCF_042732085.1 Actinosynnema sp. NPDC059797 | reverse complement strand
ACTGCCCGACCCGCCGCCAGAACCCCGCCGCCAAACCCCGCCGCCCAACCCGCTCCGACCACTGCTGTTGACGGAGGTAACCGTGCGAAGCCGAAGGCGTCCGCTCGCCTGGGTGGCGACCGTCCTGTGCACCCTCGCCCTCCTCACGGGCACGGCCCGTGCCGACAACCCGATCGTGCAGCACATCTACACCGCGGACCCGGCGCCGCTGGTGCACAACGGCCGGGTGTACCTCTACACCGGGCACGACGAGGACGGCTCGACCTGGTTCACGATGAAGGAGTGGCGGGTCTGGTCGTCGGCCGACATGGTCAACTGGACCGACCACGGCTCGCCGATGAGCGTGGCCACCTTCTCCTGGGCCAAGCAGGACGCCTGGGCCGGGCAGGCGATCCAGCGCAACGGCAAGTTCTACTGGTACGTGCCCGTGGTCAACCGGGCCACCGGCCGGATGGCCATCGGCGTCGGCGTCTCCGACAGCCCCACCGGGCCGTTCCGCGACGCCATCGGCCGGCCGCTGGTGGAGAACGGCGAGATCGACCCGACCGTCTTCATCGACGACAACGGCCAGGCGTACCTGTACTGGGGCAACCCGAACCTGTGGTACGTGCGGCTCAACGCCGACATGACCTCGTTCTCCGGCAGCCCGACGCAGATCCCGCTCACCACCGCCGGGTTCGGCGCCCGCACCGGTGACTCCACCCGGCCGACGCTGTACGAGGAAGGGCCGTGGGTGTTCAAGCGCAACGGCCTGTACTACAACGTCTTCGCGGCCAAGTGCTGCTCGGAGTTCATCGCCTACTCCACCGCGCCGAGCCCCACCGGCCCCTGGACCTACCGCGGCACGGTCATGCCCACGCAGGGCAGCAGCTTCACCAACCACGCGGGCCTGGTGGACTTCAAGGGCAGCTCGTACTTCTTCTACCACAACGGCGCCCTGCCGGGCGGCGGCGGCTTCACCCGCTCCGTGGCGGTGGAGAGGTTCGCCTACAACGCCGACGGCAGCATCCCGACGATCACCATGAGCACGGGCGGCCCGCCGCCGGCGGACACGCTCGACCCCTACGTCCGGCAGGAGGCCGAGACCATCGCCTGGGGTTCGGGCATCGAGACCGAACCGTCCTCCGAGGGCGGCATGAACATCGGGTGGATCGAGAACGGCGACCACGTCAAGGTCCGCAACGTCGCCTTCGGCACCGGCGCGTCGTCCTTCACGGCGCGTGTGGCGTCCGCCGCCGGCGGCACGGTCGAGCTGCGCGTGGGCAGCGCCACCGGCACGGTCGTGGGCCGCTGCACCGTGCCCAACACGGGCGGCTGGCAGACGTGGACCTCGGTGTCGTGCCCCGTGAGCGGGCTCTCCGGCACCCGCGACCTGTTCCTGCGGTTCAGCGGCGGCAGCGGCTACCTGCTCAACGTGGACTGGTGGCGGTTCTCCGCCTGAGCACCGGCACGTCAACAGCGGAAGGAGGCACGTGGTGATGAGGCACAGGACCGTGGTGGGGACCGTCGCCGTCGCGGCGTTCCTGGCACTGGCCACGACCGGCACGGCGTTGAGCGGCATCCTGCCCGACGCCGGGGCCCCCGTCGGCGTCGCCGCGGCGACCGAGGGGTGTGGCAAGGCGCCGGGTCTGGCGAGCGGCACGCACGCGATCCAGAGCGGGGGCAGGAACCGCAACTTCATCCTGAGGGTCCCCGACAACTACGACAACACCCGGCCGTACCGGCTGATCTTCGCCTTCCACTGGTGGGGCGGCACGGCGAACGACGTCGCCTCGGGCGGCAGCAGCGGCAGGTCGTGGGCCTACTACGGCCAGCAGGAGCTGTCCAACAACAGCGCCATCCTCGTCGCGCCCCAGGGCATCGACAACGCCTGGCCCAACACCGGCGGCCAGGACGTCGCGTTCGTCGACGCCATGATCGCGAGGATCGAGGCCGCCCTCTGCGTCGACACCGCGCAGCGCTTCGCCACCGGCTTCAGCTACGGCGGTGGCATGAGCTACGCGCTGGCGTGCGGCCGGGCGAACGTCTTCCGCGCGGTGGCGGTCTTCGCGGGCGCGCAGCTCAGCGGCTGCGAGGGCGGCACGCAGCCCATCGCCTACCTCGGCATCCACGGCATCGGCGACACGGTGCTCAACATCTCGCAGGGCCGGTCGCTGCGCGACAGGTTCGTCCGGAACAACGGCTGCACGGCCATGACGCCGCGTGAACCGACCGCGGGCAGCCTGACCCACATCACCACCGCGTACACGGGTTGCCGGGCCGGCTACCCGGTGGTGTGGGCGGCGTTCGACGGCGGGCACCTGCCGGGCGCCGTGGACGGGTGCTCCTGCGAGGACGGCGCCCGGTCGTGGACCAAGGGCGAGGTCTGGAGGTTCTTCTCGCAGTTCGCGGGCACCCCGACCGACACCACCACCACGACTACCACGACCACCACGACGACGACCACCACCACCTCGACCACCCCGGGAGGGGAGTCGTGCCGGGTGTCCAACTCGATCAACGCCTGGAACAGCGGGTTGACGTCGTCGATCACCATCACCAACACCGGCTCCGCGCCGATCAGGGGCTGGTCCCTGGTCTTCACGCTGCCGAGCGGCCAGACGATCACGTCGGGCTGGAACGCGTCCTACTCGCCGACGTCCGGCCAGGTGACGGCGAGGAACGCGTCCTACAACGGCGACATCGCCCCGAACTCGTCGGTCGACATCGGCTTCCAGGCCAACCACAGCGGCAACACGGGGAAGCCGACGGCGTTCACGCTCAACGGCGCCTCGTGCGCCGTCGCCTGAGCGGCCCGGGGCCACGCCCGACATCCCGAGAGGAGATCCGATGAAGCGCAAGCAGGCTGCGGCCGCGTGCGTGCTGTCGAGCGCACTGGTGGCCACGGCCCTGGCGGTGGGCGGCGGCACCGCCGCCCAGGCCGCCGACTCGGCGTTCTACGTCGACCCGTCGACCTCCAGCGCCAGGTGGGTCGCCGCCAACCCCGGCGACTCGCGGGCGGCGGTCATCCGCGACCGCATCGCCTCGGTGCCGCAGGCGCGGTGGTTCACGACCACCAACACCTCGTCGGTCCGCTCGGAGATCAACGCCTACGTCGGGGCGGCCGCCTCGGCGGGGAAGATCCCGATCCTGGTGGTCTACAACATCCCCAACCGGGACTGCGGCGGCGCCAGCGGCGGCGGCGCGCGGTCGCACCAGGAGTACCGGGCGTGGGTGGACGAGATCTCGGCCGGACTGGCGGGCCGCCCGGCGGCGATCGTGCTGGAGCCCGACGTGCTGCCGATCATGAGCAACTGCCAGAACGCCGACCAGCAGAGCCAGACCAGGGCGTCGATGGCCTACGCGGGCAAGAAGCTCAAGGCCGGCTCGTCGCAGGCGAAGGTGTACTACGACATCGGCAACTCCGCGTGGCTGAGCCCCTCCGAGGCCGCCAACCGGCTGCGCGCGGCCGACATCTCCAACAGCGCCGACGGCATCGCCACGAACGTGTCGAACTACCGCCGGACCTCCGACGAGGTGAACTACGCCAAGAACATCCTCAACGCCGTCGGGGACGGCAGGCTCACGGCCGTGGTGGACACCAGCCGCAACGGCAACGGGCCGCTGGGGGAGGAGTGGTGCGACCCGGCCGGCCGGGCGATCGGCACGCCCAGCACGACCAACACCGGTGATTCCAGGATCGCCGCGTTCCTGTGGGTGAAGGTGCCGGGCGAGGCGGACGGCTGCATCGCGCCGGCCGGCCAGTTCGTGCCTCAGCGCGCGTACGACCTGGCCATCGCGGCGGGCCCGACCTCGACGACGACCACCACGACGACCACCACGACCACGACTACCAGCACGGGCAACAACCCGGGCGGCGGTTGCGCGGTGTCCCACCGCGTGGTCAGCCAGTGGTCGGGCGGGTACACCGGGGAGGTCGTGATCACCAACCGGGGCGCGGCGATCAGCAGCTGGACCCTGACGTTCTCCGCGCCCGGCGTGACCGTGTCCCAGGGCTGGAACGGGACGTGGACCGACACGGGCGACACCGTCCGCGTCACCAACACGTCCTGGAACGGCTCGATCCCGTCCGGCGGCACCACCACCATCGGCTACAACGCGAGCTACGGCGGGTCGACGCCACCGTTCTCCTCGCCGGTGTTGAACGGGACGGCGTGCTCCTGACGCCGCACGAGGACTTGACGGTGACTCGGACCGCTCGCGATTCGGAGGTGTTCGGCAGGAAAGTATTTCGTTCGCGTTAACAAAATTGTTGAGGCGGCATCGCGCGGACCACGTAGTCGAATTGGTCCCGCGATGTCGCCCTCAGCCATGTCCGCGATCGAACTGTTCGCCGTGCGGCGATCTTCCAGCGGTGCCAAGGACTGCGCCTCGTCCGATCGGGCGGTTACGAAAGTACTTGCGTAACGGGGAATCCATTGTTCCCCCGGTGTTCGCGAGGGCTTTTCCTTGACGTCGGGTATGCGGCCGCTTACCGTCGTGAGCGCTAACAATCGCAATTTGGGGCGAAACTTTCGCTCGATCCGCGAAGTGGTGTGCCGCTCGCCCCGTCCACCTTGGAGAAGCGCCGTGACCCTCCGTTCGCCCCTGCTGCTCGCCGCCGCAGCCTTCGCCCTGATCACCGCCTGCACGCCCGGAACGGGTGGCGGCGGGGGCGGGGGTGACGGCAAGTCGTTCGAGTTCTGGTCGTTCGCCGCCATCAACCAGAAGGCGTCGGTGGACGCGTACCGGGAGAAGCACCCGGACGTGGACATCAAGCTGACCGAGGTGGGGACCTCGACGGAGACCGCGCAGGCGCTGACCACGGCCCTGGCCGGCGGCAAGGTGCCCGACCTGGTGCTGATCCAGGGCGACAACCTGCCGAAGTTCGTGCAGCAGCCGCAGAACTTCGTGGACCTGCGCACGCTGGGCGCCGACGACATGAAGGGCGACTACCTCGACTGGGTGTTCGAGCAGAGCGTCGCCGAGGGCGGCGAGGTGCTGGGCATCCCCACCGACGTGGGCGGCATGGCCGTGGCCTACCGGACCGACCTGTTCGCCGCCGCGGGCCTGCCCACCGACCGCGACGAGGTCAGCGCCCTGTGGCCGACCTGGGACGCGTTCATCGAGACCGGGAAGCGCTACAAGCAGGCCACCGGCAAGGCGTTCACCGACAACGCCGCCACCAGCGTGTTCTACCAGGCCGTCAACCCGGTCTCGCAGAAGTACTACGACGGTGACCACGAGCTGATCTACGACAGCAACCCCGAGGTCAGGGCGGCGTTCGACCTCGGCATCAAGGCGGCCACCGCCGGGATCACCGCCGGGCAGTCGTCGTTCGAGAACGCCTGGAGCGCCGGCATGGCGCAGGGCCAGTACGCGGCCGTGTCCGCGCCGTCGTGGATGCTCAACAGCATCCGCAGCAACGCGCCCGACACCGCGGGCAAGTGGGACATCGCGAAGATCCCCGGCGGCTCGGGCAACTGGGGCGGCAGCTACCTGGCCATCCCCAAGCGCGCGCAGAACCCGCAGGCGGCCTGGGAGTACATCAAGGAGATGCAGTCCCCGCAGGGCCAGCTCGACCACTTCGCCCGGTCCGGCGCCCTGCCCTCCACGCCGTCGGTCTACAAGGACGACAAGCTCGCCACGGCGAAGGACACCTTCTTCTCCGACGCGCCCACCGGCAAGATCTACACGGACTCGCTGCTCGGCCTGAAGCCGTTCTACATCGGCCCCGACAGCGCGACCATCGGCCAGGAGTTCCTCAACTCGATCACCAACGTCGAGCAGAGCGGCGGCGACCCGGCCACCGCGTGGGACGACGCGGTGCGCAACATCAAGACCGCCATCGGCGGGTGAACCCCGTGGCCGTCACGCTCACCCCGGCGCGTCCGGCCTCGCCGCCGCCCCTCGCGCCCCGGTCCTCCCGGGGGCTGGGCGAGCGACTGTCGCCGTACGCCTACATCGCGCCGTTCTTCGTCATCTTCGCGGTGTTCGGGCTGTTCCCGTTCGCCTTCACCTTCTACGTGGCGCTGTTCGACTGGAACCCCATCGGCGACCAGGTGTTCATCGGCGTGGACAACTTCACCCGCATGTTCGGCGACCCGCGGTTCTGGAACGCCGCGGGCAACACGGTGAGCATCTGGGCGCTGTCCACGGTGCCGCAACTGCTGCTGGCGCTGGTGCTGGCGCACGTGCTCAACCACGCCCGGCTGCGGTTCGCGCTGTTCTTCCGCATGTCGATGCTGATCCCGTACGTGACCTCGGTGGCGGCCACGGCGATCGTGTTCGCGCAGCTGTTCGACCGGGACTACGGCCTGCTCAACTGGCTGCTGGGACTGGTCGGGGTCGAGCCGGTCGACTTCGTCCAGTCCACGCTGGGCAGCCACGTGCTGGTCGCGACGATGGTGACCTGGCGGTGGTTCGGCTACACCACGCTGCTCTACCTCGCCTCGCTGCAGGCGGTGCCCCGCGCGGTCTACGAGGCCGCGGCCATCGACGGCGCGGGCCCGTGGCAGCGGTTCCGCCACATCACCATCCCCTCGCTGCGGCCGGTGATCATCTTCACCGTGGTCACCTCGACCATCGGCGGCCTCCAGATCTTCACCGAACCGCTGCTGATCGCCACGGGCGCCCCGCTCACCTGCGGCGCGGTGCGGCAGTGCCAGACGTTGACGCTGTTCCTCTACGAGCAGGGCTTCGGCGAGTTCGAGTTCGGCTACGGGTCGGCGATCGGCGTGGCGCTGTTCGTCATGGTCGTGGTGATCGCCGCGATCAACTACCTGCTGTCCACGCGGATCAGGGCGGACCGATGACGAGCACCCCGACCCGAAGCGCGACGCCGCGCCTCCGGCGACCCGGCCGGGTCCGCTGGTGGACCTACCTGCTGCTGTGCGCCGCGACCGTGGCGTGCCTGTTCCCGCTGTACTGGATGTTCGTCGTCGCCACCACCGACACCGCCACCGCGACGCAGATGCCGCCCGAGATCGTGCCCGGCGGCAACTTCTTCGACCTGGCGGGCCTGGTGCTGGAGACGGTGCCGTTCGTGCAGGCGCTGATCAACAGCCTCGCCGTGGCCGCCGCGATCGGCGTCGGCCAGGCGGTGCTGTGCGCGCTGGCCGGGTTCGCCTTCGCCAAGCTGCGCTTCCGCGGCCGCAACGCCCTGTTCCTGGTCGTCCTGCTGACCATGACCGTGCCCACGCAGCTCTCGGTCATCCCGCAGTACATGATCATGTCCGAGCTGGGCTGGGTCGACACGTTGCAGGCCCTGGTCGTGCCCGGCCTGGCCAGCGCGTTCGGCATCTTCTGGATGCGCCAGCACATCGTCGCCACCATCAGCGACGAGCTGGTGCAGGCCGCCACGATCGACGGGGCGAGCACCTGGCAGGTGTTCTGGCGCATCGCGTTCCCGATCGTGCGGCCGGCGGCGTTCGTGCTCGGCCTGTTCGGGTTCGTCACCGCCTGGAACGACTTCCTCTGGCCCTTCATCGTGCTCAAGTCCCCCGAGCGCTACACCGCCCAGATCGCCATCAAGGCGCTGCAGAACAGCTACGACGTGGACCTCGGGCTGGCCATGTCCGGCTCGTTCCTGGCCACGATCCCCCTCGTCGCCCTGTTCGTCCTCGTCGGCCGCCGCATGGTCGCCGGGATCCTCGACGGCGCCTTCAAGGGCTGACCGGTCCACCAGCACAGGAGAAGCACGTGTCGAACCCGTCCTTCGACAACCCCGTCATCCCGGGGTTCCACCCGGACCCCAGCGCCTGCCGGGTCGGTGAGGACTACTACCTGGTGTGCTCCAGCTTCGAGTACTTCCCGGGTGTGCCGGTCTTCCACAGCCGGGACCTGGTGCACTGGCGGCAGGTCGGCAACGCCCTCGACCGCCCGTCCCAGCTCCCGCTGCCGGCCGACGCGTCGGCCTCCGACGGCATCTACGCGCCCACGATCCGGCACCACGACGGCCGGTTCTGGCTGATCACCACGAACGTGTCGAGCGGCGGGAACTTCATCGTCACCGCCGAGCGGCCCGAGGGCCCGTGGTCGGAGCCGGTGTGGCTGGACCTGCCGGGCATCGACCCCGACCTGGTGTGGGACGAGGAGGGCAACTGCTGGTGCGCCTTCGCCGGCGCGCACGGGGCCAGCTTCTTCGGCGTGCAGGTCGCCCGCGTCGACCCCGAGGCGGGGAAGGTGCTGGAGGGGCCGTTCCCCGCCTGGGAGGGCACCGGGTTGCAGTGGCCGGAGGCGCCGCACCTGTACCGCATCGGGGAGTGGTGGTACCTGCTGATCGCCGAGGGCGGCACCGAGCGCGGCCACACCGTCGCCATCGCCCGCGCCCCCTCCCTGCGCGGTCCCTGGGAAGGCGCGCCGCACAACCCGATCCTGACCCACCGCGGCACCAACCACCCGATCCAGAGCACCGGCCACGCCGACCTCGTCACCACCCCGGACGGGGAGTGGTGGATGGTCCTGCTCGCCACCCGCCCGCGCGGGTACAGCCCCAACTTCCACGTCCTGGGCCGGGAAACCTTCCTCGCGCCCGTGCGCTGGGAGGACGGCTGGCCCCGCGTCGGACCCGTCAACGTGCGGGAACGGGCCCCGAGCGCCTGGCACCCGGTCGAGGAGGAGCCGTCGCGCGACGACTTCGACGCCCCCGGCCTCGACCCCCGGTGGATCTCGCCGAGGTCGCGCCCTGACGGCTCCTGGTCGCTGACCGAACGGCCGGGGTGGCTGGCCCTGCACGCCACCGGCCCCACCCTGGACCGGCCGGGCGCGACCTTCATCGGCCGGCGCCAGCGGCACCCCGAGAGCCGGACCGCCGTCCTGCTCGACCCCGACGCCGGGCGCGCGGGCCTGTCGATCCGCGTGGACGAGGCACACCACTACGACCTGGAGGTGGCCGACGGGCAGGTCAGCGTCATCGCCCGCATCGGGCCGCTGCGCCAACGCGTGGCCGAACGCCCCGTGCCGCGCGGCCCGGTGACCCTGGCGATCACCACGAGCCCGGACCGGGTGCTGCCGCCCGCCGACGACGAGCCGTCGGGCCTCCACGTCGCCGCGCCCGACTACATCGCCTTCCACGTCGGCGACGAACCGGAACCGCTCGCCGAACTCGACGGCAGGTACCTGTCCACGGAGGTCGCCACCGGCTTCACCGGCCGGGTGATCGGCATGTACGCCACCGAGGGCACCGCGTGGTTCGACTGGTTCGACCACGGAACCCCCTGAACCGCGGGTGGTGGCGAGAGTCCTCGGCCACCCGCACCGAGCGGATCTCCGACCGCTCCGATCCAACCCACCACCACCCGCACTACCCGCGGGTGCTCCTCAGAAAGTGCACAACACGACGC
>NZ_JBHWIE010000142.1:0-17791 GCF_042732085.1 Actinosynnema sp. NPDC059797 | reverse complement strand
GCGGTGGTCGGGGGCTCCCGCGTCCCGCAGCACCGCCTGCTGGCGCTGCCCGGCGGGTTCCGGCCGGACGTGGGGACCCGCGGCCACCGGCGCGGCGAGCCGGTGGCCGGCCGCGGCGACCGCTTCCTCGTCGACCCGCAGCCCCAACCCCGGGCTGTCGCCGAGGACGAACGAGCCGTCCTCGACCTCGAGGTCGACCGAGAGCCCGAGCGGTGGTTCCAGGTCCTGCAGCTCGCTGGCCAGGTGGTTGGGCACCGACGTCGCGGCGTGCAGCAACCCGACCGGGGTGGAGCCGATGGGGCTCACCGGCAGGTCGTGGGCGTGGGCGAGGGCCGAGACCCGCAGGAAGTGGGTGATCCCCCAGGCCGCCGCCGCCTGCACGACGTCGACCGCCCCCGCCGCGATCAGCGGTCGGTACTGCTCCAGCCCGGTGAGGTTCTCCCCGCTGGCCACCGAAGCCCGGATGCCGCGGCCGACGACCGCGTGCCCCTCCGCGTCCCACCGCCGGACGGGTTCCTCGACCCAGATCAGGTCGAGCACCCGCTCCAGCTCGGCGACGTGGCGGACCGCCTGCTTGCGGGTCAGCGCCTCGTTGACGTCGAGCATCAACCCCGGTCGCGCGCCGCGGCCGGCCGCGGTGAGCACGTCGCGCACCAGGATCAGGCGGTCGCGGTCCCGCTCGACGTCGAGCCCTCCCTTGAGCTTCGCCGCCCGCAACCCGCGGTCGGCGAAGGTTTCGTACAGCGCCACGAGCTCGTCCTCGCCCAACCCGATGTCCAGGCCCGAGGCGTAGGCCGGCACGCGGCGGTCGCGACCGCCGAGCAGCCGCCACAGCGGTTCCCCGGCGGCCTGCGCCTTGATGTCCCACAGGGCGGTGTCCAACGCGCCGATGGTGCCGAACACCGCGCCCGCGTGACCGGCCTTGAACGCCTGGCGCAGCATCCGGTCGTAGAGGGCGGTGACGCCGCGCGGGTCCTCCCCCTCGACGGCGGCGAAGACGGACTCGACCTCCACGTGCGACCCGAGCCCGACGCCGGTGATGCCCGCGTCGGTCTCGACGACGACGAGCGGCACCCGGACGACCCCGTCGGCGAAGACGCCGTTGGCGTCGCCGACCGGCCGCCCCCAGTCCTGGACGGTGGTGAGGGTCCGACAACCGGTGATCCGCATATCAGCCCTTCGTGGCCCCTGCGGTGACGCCGTCGGCGATCTGGCGTTGCAGGAACAGGTAGGTGACGAGGACGGGCACCGCCGCGATCAGCACACCGGAGGCGAAGACGGGGATGTCGTCCGAGTACTGCCCCCGCAGGGAGGTCACCCCGACCATGAGCGTGCGGTGCTCCGCCGACGGCATCACGAGCAGCGCGATGAGCACGTCGTTCCAGCAGAACAGGGCGTCGAGGACGCCGACCGACAGCAGCGCCGGGGTGCCCATCGGCAGCATGATCCGCCAGTAGACGCCGAACGTCGTGCTGCCGTCGACCCGAGCGGCGTCCACGACCTCGGCGGGCACCGCGGCGTAGTAGGCGGTCATCAGGAAGACGGTGAACGGGAGGAACTGCGCCACGTAGGCGAGGACCAGCCCCGGGTAGGTGTCGACGAGACCGGTGTCCGCCAGGACCCTGGTGAGCGGGACCATGACCACCTGGAAGGGGATGAACAGCGCGGCGAGGCACCCCAGGTACAGCGCCGACGAGCCGCGGAAGCGCAACCGCGCCAGCGCGAAGCCGGCCATCGAGCCGAACAGCAGCAGCAACGCGACCGAGCACGTCACCACGACCACCGAGTTCAGGAAGTACCGGGACGTGCCGACGCCCGCCCACGCCTCGGCGAGGTTGTCCCACCGCGGCGCGGTCGCCGGCGAGAACCGGTCGAGGACGTACTCGCGCCGGGTCTTCACGGCGACGTTGGCGGTGAACAGCAAGGGGTACACCGTCGCCAGCGCGAGCCCCGCCATCGGGACCGCGACGACCCACCTGCCCCACCCCCGCCCCGCCATCAGTCCTCCCGGCCCGCGCGTCGCAGGACACCGATCTGGGCCAGGCCGACCAGGAGCATGACCAGGAAGAGCGCCGTGGACGCCGCCGAGGCGAGCGCGGGCTGGTCGAACTGCCCCTGCCGGGTCCAGATGTAGTACTCGGGCAGGTAGGTCGACCCCTCCGGACCGCCGCCGGTCATCACGTACAGCAGGCCGAACATCGAGGTCAGCATGCCGATCATGGTGGTCGTGGAGACGAACTGGATCGTGCGGGTCAGGCCCGGGACGATCACGTGCCGGATGGTCTGCGGGAGGGATGCGCCGTCCACCCGCGCGGCGTCCAGCAGCGAGGGGTCGAGGCTCGCGAACCCGGCCAGGAAGACGACGAGCGCCATGCCGAACGTCGCCCAGACGTGCACGCCGACGACCGCGAAGATCGCCACGTCCGGGTCGCCGAGCCAGTCCACCGGCCCGAGGCCCACCGCGCCGAGGACCCCGTTGAGCGGTCCGTCGAAGGCGAGCAGCAGGTTGAAGATCGCGCCCACGATCACCGGGGAGAGCACGGCGGGGAAGAAGTAGACGGCCCGGTGGACCCGGTGGCCGGGCACCTTCAGGTGGATGAACGTGGCGAGCAGCCCGGGGATCGCCACCGCGACCGGGAGCAGCAGCACGAGCAGGCCGACGTTGCGCAGCGCGGTGCGGAACAGCGGATCGCCGAGCAGCGTCGCGTAGTTGTCCAGGCCGACCGGCGTGCCGTTGCGGTCGCCGTCGCCGGTGAAGGAGAAGTTGACCCCGAGCGCCAGCGGCCACAGGCGCAGCGCGACCAGGACCAGCACGGTCGGCGCCACCAGGGCGAACGGCGCCAGGCGCTCGGCCGGTGACCCGCGGCGGGTTCGTCGGCGCGCCGGCGGGGAGGCCGCTCCCGCACCGGTGGGCGCCGGGCGGACCGGCGAGGTCGGGAGCCCGGGCGGCACGGATCAGCCCGCCGCGTCGGAGGCCGCGAGCTGCGCCACGGCCTCGTCGACGGTGGTCGAGCCGCTGAGCAGCTGCTGCGAGAGGCGTCCCATCAGGTCGAGCGTCGCGCTGGGCAGGGCGACGTGCAGCGCGGGCTTGCCGGTCCTGGCGCCCGCGATGATCGCGGTGACGGCCGGACCGCCGGCGGAGGCGTCGACGGTGGTGTCGGACGCGATCGCGCCGGCGTCCGCGGCGAAGGCCTCCAGCGCCGCGGTCGACGTCAGCGACCGCACCAGGTCGGCGGCCACCTCCGGGTTCCGCGCCGACCTGGCGACCGCGTAGCCGATGCCGCCGTCGTACGGCAGGCTCGGCTTCGCGGCGGGGTCCACCAGCGGCGGGGCCATGACGCCGACGTCGGCCGGCTCCAGGAACTCGCCGAAGTCCTTCCAGTGCCCGACGTCGGACATCAGGCCGATGACGTGCGCGGCCCTGCCCGACTGGAAGACGGCGAACGCGTCGTTGAACATCGCGGTGGAGTTGACGCCGTCGTTGTTCAGGCCGGCGGCCTCGGCCTGCCGCCAGAGCTCGAAGATCCGCTTCACGCCCGGCGAGGTCCAGTTCCGCTGCCCCGCGACCCACCGGTCGTACTCGTCCGGCGGGAGCACCGCGGAACCCATGGCGGACAGGAAGAACTGGATGCCGATGCCCTCCTTGTTGCCCACGCCCAAGCACGAGGCGCCGGTGCGGTCGGTGATGACGCCGCAGTCCTCGACGAACTCGTCCCACGTCGTGGCGGGCGCCTCCGGGTCCAGGCCGGCCTGCCGGTAGAGCGCCTTGTTGTAGTAGAGGGGGTGTCCTTGCAGGGTCACCGGCGACGCGTAGGTCTTCCCGTCCAGCGTGAACGCGTCCCACCCGGCCAGGCGCCGCCTGTCCTCGGCGACGTACTCGTCCAGCGGGAGCAGCGAGTCGACCCGGTCGCGGATGCGGCCGCCGCCGTTGAAGAGGACGACGTCGGGCCCCCTGCCCGCCTGGACCGCCGCGCCGAGCAGCGTGTAGTACTGGTCGTACGGCTGCGCCACGAACTCGACGTCGACGTCCGGGTGGCTCCTGGCGAAGTCGGCTCTCGCCTTCTCCAGGTAGGCGGCCGCGTCGGCGTCACCGGACTTCCAGTCCCAGACCACGAGCCCGCCGTCCGAACCGCCGGCCGGTGGCCCCGACACCGCCGCGCTCCCGCAACCGGCGCTCAACGCCAGAACCAGGACCAGGGCAGCGGACCACGGTGTGCGCTGCTTCATCGCTGCTCACTCCTCCAGGCGGCGACCGGAGGTCCCCCGCTCGGCATGATGGCGCTCCCGAAGCTAACTCGTATGACGTCTTACGTCAACGGTGCTACGTATACTGACCGCACCCCCGACGAGCACGGGGTGTGCCGGCGCAACCGGAGGACAGATGACGGCAGCGGGCCAACGACCAGCCGGGAACGCGCCCGCCCCTCCCGAGTGGACGCGACGACCGGCCAACCTGGCCAAGGCGGTCACCGCGGAGCTGGTGGAGCGCATCGTCCGCGGCGTGCACCCGCCCGGCATGCCGCTGCCACCCGAGCCCGCGCTCGGCCAGGCCTTCTCGGTGAGCCGGACCGTCATCCGCGAAGCGGTGAAGATCCTGCAGGAGAAGGGCCTGGTCCAGGTGCGCCAGGGCGCGGGCACCACGGTCACCCCGCCGTCGATGTGGAACATGCTCGACGAGCTGGTCCTCGCGGCGACCATCGCCGAGGACGAGACGCTGGCGATCCTCGACGACCTGGTGGTCACCCGGCGACTGCTCGAATCGGACATGGCCCAGGTCGCCGCCCGCACGGCCGACCGGGACACCACCGACCGGCTGCGCGCCCTCGTGGACCGGATGGACCAGCTCGTCGACGACCCCGTCGCCTACCGCGAGCAGGACCGCGCCTTCCACGACGAGGTCATGCGGGCGTCGGGCAACCGGATCGCCCGGGGCGTCGTGCGCTCCCTGGAGAGCCAGGTCGTCAACACCGCCCGCTACATGGGCCGCAGCGAACGCGCGTTGTGCGTGGCGTCGAACCAGGGACACCGCCGGATCTGCGAGCGGATCGCGGCCCACGACCCGGAGGGTGCCGCCGAGGCCATGTTCACCCACATCACCGAGGCGTGGTTGGTGCGCCGCAGCGGCGCCGGCGACCCCCGCCGCCTGGACCGCTAGGTCCTCGGAGCGGGTGGTGGTGATCAGGTGCGGTGCCCTTCCGCATCGCGCCCGGGGCCGAGCCCGGTAGCAGGGTCAGCGCGGCGGTCAGCAGGAAGATCGCGCCCTCGTACAGCAGTGCCAGCCGGAACCCGGTGCCCGGGTCGGCGGGCACGGCGAAGTACGCGAGTCCGGCCAGGGTGACCCCGATCGAGCCGCCGAGCTGCTGAGCGGTCGGGAGCAGGCCCGCGGCCGACGCGGCGGCCTCGGCGTCGACCCGGGCCAGGACCACGGCGAACACCGAGGCGGTGAAGGCGCCGAACGCGGCACCACCTGCTGCCAGCACCACCGGCGCCAACCACCCGTGGGACGCCGATCCGATGACGGCGCCGAGCGCGGCCATGACCGCGGCCAGCACCAGTGCCGCCGCCGTGAGCAGCCGGGTGCCGTGGCGGTGGGACAGGTGCGGGGCCACCCGGCTCCCGACCGCGGCCGCCGCGGCGAACGGCGCGGAGAACAGTGCGGCGGTGAGCGCGGAGTGGCCCAGCGCGGACTGCAGGTGGAGGAACAGCAGGAAGGTGAAGGAGGGCACGCCCGCGTTGAACACGAGGACGAGGACGAGGCCCGATCGCGTCGTCCGGTCGCGGTAGGCGGCCGGGTGCACCAACGGGTCGGGCCTGCGGCGCTGGGTCGTGGCGAAGGTGCCCAAGGCGAGTGCGGCGCCGGCGAGGCACGCCCAGGTCCACCCCGGCCACCCCGCTTCGCGGCCGAGGGCGAGCGGGAGGACGAGCAGCCCGAACCCGCTCGTCGCCAGTACCGCGCCGAGCCCGTCGACCGGTGACGGGTGAGCGGTGCGCCGCGGCGGCAGGACCGCCGCCCCGGCGAGCGCCACGACCGACACCACGAGGGTCACCAGGAAGATCGGCCGCCAGCCGAGCCCCATCAGGTCCGCCCCGATGACGAGACCACCGAGCAGCGGTCCGGCCAGCGACGCGACCGCCATGGTGGCCCCGAACGCGCCCAGCGCACGCGCCTGCCGCGACGACGGCAGCGCGGTCCGGATGAGCGAGAGCACCTGGGGCGCCACCAGGCCGCTGCCCGCTCCCTGGACGAGCCGGGCCGCGACCAGGGCGCCCGCGGAGGGGGCGACGGTGCACGCCGCGGAGGCGAGCGCGAAGACGGCCATGCCCACCGCGAACACCCGCCGGTAGCCGTACCGCTCCCCGAGCCGCGCCGCGACGAGGAGCAGGCAGGCGTAGGTGAGGGTGTAGCCGGCGACGACGAGCTGGAGCGCACCGGCGCCCGCCCCCAGGTCCTGCTGCACCGCCGGCGCGGCCACCTGCACGATGGTGACGTTGAGCAGTTGCACGAACGTCGCGCTCAGCACCACGGGCAGAACGAGCGCATGGGGTCGCGCGGCGGGTTCGGCCGGTGTCATCGGAGCGGGGCGTCCGCGCGGGAACCGGCAGCCGCGATCAGCTCGTTCGCGAGTTCGACCGGGCGGGAGGCGAAAGGCGTGTGGCCGGCCGCGAGCGTCGCGACGGTGAACGGGTTGTCCGGCACCGCCTCGTCCGCCTCGGTGATCATCAGGTCCTGCAGGGCCGGCGGCGCGGCCCGGTCCTCGCCACAGCGCAGGTAGGTGCGCGGGATCCGCCCCCACCGCTCGCGGGTCACCTCGACCGGGCTGCCGGGGATCGCGAGCGGCAGATCGGGGCTCAGCGCGAGGCGCCAGCGGTCGAATCGCTCGGGCGGCGTGTCGTGGTAGTGGGTTCGGCGCAGCTCCTCCACGTACGCCGGGTCGGTCGAGTGCGGGTTGATGCGCACCGCGCCGATCGCGGCCGGATCACCCAGCGGCAGGCCCTGCCCGAGGGCGCCCGCGTTCTGCTCCGCGCCGAGGTAGTCGGAGAACCGCGGGCGGCCGGCCGGCACGAACGCCGAGAGGTACACCATCCGGTCGACGAGCCCGGGGGCGCGTTCGGCCGCCAGCGATGCGGGCCCACCACCCGCGCTGTGCGACACGAGCACGACGTTGCGGTGGCGCCGCACGCGGCGAAGGGTGTCGGTGATCGCGTCGGCGAAGTCGTCCATGGTCATCGCGGCCAGCGCCGACTCCTCGGTCGACAGGCCGGGTTGACCCGGCCTCAGGTAGCCCGAGGGCAACGGCGCGTCGAAGCCGTGCCCCGGGAGGTCGACGGCGACGCTCGCGACGCCCGCCCCGGCCATGGCCCGCTGGGTCGCCGCCCACTGCCAGGAGGCGTGCCAGGCGCCGTGGACGAGCACGAACACGGTGCCGGCCGGCTCACCGCACCCGCCGGTCAAGGAGTTCACAGTCATGGGACCAGTTGACGTCCACCCACCGCCGTCATCGACTCGCATATCTGGCAGATGGGCTTCCGATATCTTCTGGGTATCGCGGTCGGCACCGGAGAGGACTGATGGAGGCACGCCACCTGCGCTACGCCCTGGCGCTCGCGGAGCACCGGCACTTCGGCCGGGCGGCGGCCGCGGTGGGCATCGCCCAACCGCCGCTGTCCAAGCAGATCGCCGCGCTCGAGCGGGAAGTGGGCACCCGGCTGTTCGACCGCACGCCGGGAGGGGTTTTCCCCACCGCGGCGGGAGAGGCGTTCCTGGTGAGGGCGCGTCGCGCCCTCACCGAGATGGTGGCCGCCGCGACCGATGCGGACCGGGCCGCCAGGGGCGAGACCGGGCAGCTGCGGCTCGGCTTCATCGGCTCCGCGTTGTTGGACCCCCTGCCGGAGGTGCTCAGCCGTTTCACCCGGGACCGCCCCGGCGTGCGGCTGCGCTTGCGCGAGATGGCGACGACGCGGAGCACCGCGGCGCTCGTGGCGGGCGAGCTCGACGTGGCGATCGGGCTGGGGGTGCCGCGGGGTCTCGGGACCGAAGGGCTCGTGTCCGTGGTCATAGGACGCGACCACCTGGTCGCGGTGGTCGACAGCACCCATCCCTATGCGGGCCAGGCGAGCGTCGGGGTCGAGCAGTTGCGGCACCAGCACCTCGTCGTGGCGCCCGCCGATGACGAACCGGTCACCCTCGGCGTGCTGCGGACCGTCTTCGGGGAAGGCTCCGCCGCGCTCGCCGACGCCACCGAGGCGCGCGACGTCCACACGATCATCGGGTTGGCCGCCAGTGGCGTCGGCGTGGGTCTCGGACCGTCGCGCATGCGGATCGCCGCCCGTCCCGGCACCTGGTTCTGCGACGTGCTCCCGCACGTGCCCCTTCCCGAGCTGACCCTCTCGTTCCGCGTGGCGGACCGCTCCCCGGTACTGGCCGCCTTCCTCGGCACGGTCCGGGACCGGTGTCCCGACGTGGGCCGCGCACTCGACCGGCGCCTCGGCCCGCGCTGAGCACGGGTGGGAGTTCCAGGGCAGGAGACCGGAGCCGCACCAGGGCTCGGGTCGACGCCCGGTTCGACACCCGGCTCGTCTTGCTCGTCCTGCTCGGTCAATGCCGTTGCGATCGAGCGGATGCCCCTGCCGGCCGCCGCCGATTACCCGGTGCGCCCAGTGCGGTCGTCGTACTCCTCGCGGGCGGTGATGACTTCTTCGATGTGCAGCACGGACCACTCCGTGAGCGCCTTCAGCGGTTCCCGCAGCGTCTGGCCGAGCGCGGTCAGCTCGTACTCCACGTGCGGCGGCACCTCCGGGTAGACGGTCCGGCTGACCAGCCCGTCGCGTTCGAGGGTGCGCAGCGTCTGGGTGAGCATCTTCTCGCTCACGCCCGCCAGCGCCTGCCGGAGCCGGCTGAACCGGGAGGTCCCGTTGCGGCCGAGTTCGCCGAGCACGAGGACCGCCCACTTGCTGCCGATCTGGTCGAGCAGGTCCCGCGAGGGGCAGCCGCGCTCGTACGGGTCGAATGACGGTAGGGGCCCGGTCACGTTCCCGACAGCAGCCACACGGCTCACCTCAATGCTTTCGCTCAGGTGAGTACCCTACCAAGAAGTGGCTACTCCCCAGCAGAGAGTGTCCAGGTCATCCTGTGTTCCACCCCGCGGCGGACGGACCGCGGCAGGCGTGCGGGGCACCCGCGGAAGGAATGACCATCATGCCGATCGTCGTCACCGGAGCCACCGGCCAACTGGGCAGGCTCACCGTCGAGGCACTGCTGCGGCGCGGGGTCCCGGCCGCGGACATCATCGCGACCGGCCGGGACATCGCCAGGATCAAGGATTTGGCCGACCGGGGCATCACGGTGCGCCGCGCCGACTTCGCGGACGCGGACGGCCTGGCCGAGGCGTTCGCGGGGGCGGACAGGCTGCTGCTGGTCTCGGCCTCGGTCCCGGTGGGCGAGCGGGTCGCCAACCACCGCCGCGTGATCGACGCCGCAGCGTCCGCAGGGGTGTCGCTGGTGGTGTACACGAGCACGACGCACGCGGACACGGCCACCACCGTCATCGGTGCCACGCACGGCGAGACCGAAAAGTACCTGCGGGACCGCGGCACCCCCAGCGTGCTGCTGCGCAATGGCTGGTACCTGGAGAACTACACCGGCCAACTGCCGCAGATCCTGCAGAACGGCGCCGTCGTCGGCGCCGCGGGCGACGGGCGGATCAGCGCCGCGTCCCGTGCCGACTACGCCGAGGCCGCAGCGGTCGTCCTCACCACCGAAGGCCACACCGGCGCCGTGTACGAACTCGGCGGCGACGAATCCTTCACCCTTACCGAACTCGCCACCGCGATCTCCGCCGCGACCGGAAAGCACATCTCCTACACCGACCTCCCGGTGACCGACTACGCCCAGGCACTGGCCGCCGCAGGCCTACCCGCCGAGCTGGCGGACGTCCTCGCCGACGCCGACCGCGGCATGAACCGCGGCGAGATGCACACCGATTCCGGCGACTTGCGCCGCCTGATCGGACGCCCGCCCACGACCCTGGCCGAGGCACTCGCGGCCGCCCTGCACGACTGAGGTCGAACCCGTGACGTGGCCGGGTTGCCCAGGTCGTCAGGCCGGTCTCGGCGAGGCAGCCGTCCATCAGTTCGCTGCGGTATTGGATGGGGCCTTCACCCTGGATGTTGGACACGGAACCCCTTCATCCCGCGGCGGCCTCGTAGTTCTGCAGCACATGGATGGCTTTGGCCAGGCGGCCGGCGCGGTGGGGACAGCAGCGGAGCTTGCGCAGGACGCGTCAGGTCTTGAGCTGGGTGTTGGCGCGTTCGCCCGGTCCGCGCGGGCGGGCGTGGGCCCGGTTGGCTCTTTCTGCGCCTTGGCCTTGTTCCGGCTCTTGCACGAGGTGATGACGTGATCACCGGTTTCGCCGTAGCCGTGGTAGCCGCTGGGCCGGCCGACAGGGATTCACTGGATTGGGTGAGCATCTGGTTGACCTCTAACGTCCTCCTGTTCCTTCGACAGGCCATGACGAAGGGGGAAACATGCGCAAGGCCTTCCGAAAATCCGCACTGGTCGCAGCGCTCACGGGGGCGTTGACGCCGCTGTTGGTGGCACCGGGGGTGTCAGGCCAGGCCGTGGCCGCCCACGGCGCAGCCGCCGCACTGCCCTGCCCGATGGACGTCGCGTTCCTGCTCGACACCACGGGCAGCATGAAGAACACGCTGCTCGAACTCAAAGCGCAGGGCGAGGAGATCACTACGGCCGTCGAGGCCGCCTCCGGCGGGGACTACCGCATGGGGTTGATCGGGTTCGACACCGACCTCACCGTAAAGTCGCCGCTCACCGCGGACAACAAGGTCCAGATGGACAACCACTTCGCGCTGCTCAACTGGACGTGGGGAGGCCTCGGCCTCCCGGAGGCCTCCGACGAGGCTCTGGTCACCGCGGTCGAGAACCGCGAGGCCGGACTGAACCAGGTCGGGGACTTCCCGGGTCCATGGCGCGCCCACGCTTTCAAGACGATCGTGTTGATCACCGACGCCAAACCGGCGGGTTTCGACGACACCCACGACGACGGCGACCTCAAGAATGCCATCGAGGCGACCGAACACGCCTTCGGCAAGGGCATCCGCATCATCGCGGTGCAGGTACCCGACTCGTTCGCGCCGACCGACGCCCTGGACCCCGAGATCGCCGCGATCATGAACGGCTACAGCACCGGGACCGACGGCCAGTACATCGGCACCAACGAGGAGAACAGCGCCGACGCGATCCGGGACGCGCTGAGCCGGTGCCCGCGCACCGACGCCTACATCCGCGACGTCGCCACCGACACCGGCGTGGAACCGAGGGCCTCCGCGGGCAACAGCCCGGCGATCCGGCTCTGCACGACGAGCACCCTGCCCTCGTGCCCGCCCCCGGACGCCGTCGCCACCGACGTGGCCCAGACACCGGTGTTCTTCCACGTCCAAGTCCACAGCCCCGGACCCAAGGGGAACAACGCCGCCACCTCGCACGGCGTGCTCAAGCTCTACCGCTCCCTCAACGAGGGACCGGGCGGGCACTGGCCCGCCCTGTGGACCGAGATCGGCTCCGAAGCACTTGACGTCCCACCGAACGCGATCACGCCGACCACCGCGGTCATCCCGTGGAAACCGACCATCGGGAACTGGACTTTCATGGCTCGCTGGGTGGCCTACAGCGACCCGATGACCTTCGCCGAAGGACCCGACTCCGAGACCAACGTCAAGAACAACAACAACATCGCCTGGAGGAGGATCGACGTCACCCCGACGCCCCAGTGAGCGTCGAGGACGGTCTCGAGCAGACATGATCGTCCCGGCGGGCGGGTCCGCGGAAGGCCCGCCCCCCGGATGTCGTCGCGCCAGGAGTCGACGGCCATCCCCGTGGTCCAAGCCCTGTGGCAGGCCGCGGAGGTGCTCGGGGTCTCCGAACGGTCGGCGGGTACCTGGTGGCGGGCCTACCGACGGGACGGTCGCGACGGTTCCCGCGTCCGGTCCGGCGACACCTGATCACGGGTCACGCGCCCAGCTCAGCGCCTCACCGGGGGAACACGCCCCAGTTGGCGGCGCAGCCATGCCGCTCGGGCGGCGACGGCGTCCTGCGAGATCACGGCGTAAGGAACCACGACGTCGAACCCGTGGAACCCGCCGGGCCAGACGTGCAGTTCGACGTGGCAGCCCGCCTGCCACATGCGGCTCGCATGGGCGACGTCCTCGTCCCGGAACGTTTCGGCCGACCCGACGTCGATGAACGTGGACGGCAGGCCGGAGAGGTCCGCGGCACGGAAAGGCGCTGCGTACGCGGACACGTCCGGTCCTCCGCGCACGCCGTCGCCGAGGAGCGCGTTCCACCCGGTCTCGTTCGAGGAGCTGTCCCAGATGCCGAGGCCGCGCAGCTGCCGGGCGGAGGGCGAGTCGTTGCGGTCGTCGAGCATCGGCGACAGGAGCAGCTGGGCCAGGATGGCCGGGCCGTTGCGGTCGCGCGCCATCAAGGCGACACCTGCTGCGAGGCCGCCGCCGGCGCTCGCACCGGCGATGACGACGCGCTCGGGGTCGATGTCGAGCTCGTGGGCGTGCTCCGACACCCACACCAGGCCTGCGTAGCAGTCCTCGACGGGACCGGGGTGGCGCGTCTCGGGTGCGAGCCGGTACTCGACCGAGACCACGGCCACGCCCATCGGTTCGGCCAGGTCCAGCATCTCGACGAGGCCGAACCGGTTGTCCCCGACGATCATGCCGCCCCCGTGGACGTGGTAGATCACCGGGGTGGGGGTCGCCGCGTGCTCCGGGAGGCAGATCAGCAGCGAGATGTCCGGTTGCCCGTCCGGCCCCGGCACCACCCGCTCCCGCACGCCGTAGGCGCCACCGCGCGAGAGGACCTCGTCGGTCGGGGTCTCCACGCCGGGAACGGGCTCGCGCATCTCCGCGATGTTGTCCGGGCGGTACGCGTCCGGTGGGCGCAGGCTGGTCAGCGCCTCGAGGACGGGAGCGAGCTCCGGGTCGAAGGGCGGTGGCGGTCCGACCGGCTGGGCTGAAGACCGCCCCGTGACTTGCTCGGTCATGGTTTTCTCCTTGCGGCAGGAGACGCGGTGTCCGCCTGCCGCAGGTCACAGGTCATCGATGGACATGGGGGCCGGCTCAGACGGTCGGCACGGTCCCGCCGTCGATCACGTACTCGGCCCCTACGATCGCCGAAGCGCGGTCCGAGACCAGGAACCCGACCAGGTCCGCGATTTCCCCGGTGGTCGCGAACCGCCCCAGCGGTACTCCTCCCAGGGAGTCGTAGATGGTCTGCTTGGCCGCCTCACGGGTGAGCCCGTTGCCCTCGGCGATCCGGTCCACGAACCTCTCGTAGGCCTCGGTCTCGATCCCGCCGGGGCTGATCGCGTTGACCCGGACGCCGCGCGGCGCGAGTTCGTTGGCGAGTCCCTTGCTGTACGTGCGCAGAGCGGCCTTCGCCGCCGCGTACGCCAGGGACGCGTCGTACTGGGGCAGTTCGCGCTGGATCGAGGTGAAGTGCAGCACCACGCCCGCCCCGGACTCGATCATCGCCGGGAGGAGCGCCCGATCGAGCCGCACCGCTCCCAGGAGGTTGAGGTTCAGCTCCGTGAGCCACTGGTCGTCGGTGATGACCGCGAACCCACCGGCCGGCGTCGACGCACCTCCGACGACGTGCACCAGGATGTCCAGCGCGCCGCCGACCTCGGCGATCCGGGCGGCCACCGCGTTGGTGCCCTCGACCGTCACCAGGTCCGCTTCGATGAACCGGTCCGGGTGCTCGTACCCGTCGGGCATCGTTCGCGCCGTCACGTAGACGTCGGCACCCATCTCCCGCAGCCTCTGCACGACGGCCTTGCCCGAGCCCTTCGACCCGCCCGTGACCAGCGCCCGGCGGCCGTCGAGACGATCGCGGTCGGAACCGGACATCCTTCTCTCCATTGAAGATCGATGTGGCACGGGTTCGGTCAGGCCGTGTGGTTGGCGATGACGAGTTCGGCGACGAGGCCGCCCCGCAGCGCGAACCGGTAGTCGAGCTCGGCGACCCCACCCGGGAAGGTGCCTTCGAGCCGCACGGTCACCACCCAGTGGGCGTCATCCACGCGGCGAGCGCCGAGCTGCTCGGTCGTGTACTCGAACTCGGACCCGGCGTCCCGCAGGAACGCGTGGACCGCGCCTCGGCCGCGGAAGGTCTCTTCCTGGTCCACGACCACGACGTCCTCGGTGAGGAACGACGAGGCGGTGTCGGCGTCGCGGGCGACGTGGGCGGCGAAGAACTCGCGCACGGTGGCCGGGAGCAGGTCGGGTGGAAGGTCGGTGTGCTGTGCCATGAGCCCATCGTGTGGCCTCTCGGCGCGAGAGGGTCAAGCCGTGGACCCTCCCCCGGAGAGAGGGTCCAGAATGCGGGGGTGTTGACCATCGGAGAGTTCTCGCGGCTGACCCACCTGAGCGTGCGGACCCTTCGCCGGTACCACGAGGCGGCCCTGCTGGAACCCGCCGTGGTGGACGAGAGCACCGGCTACCGCTACTACGCCGTCGAGCAGATCCCGACCGCGCAGGTCATCCACCGGCTCCGCGAACTCGACGTCCCCCTGGGCGACGTGCGGCGAATCCTCCGGACCCCCGACCCCGGTATCCGGGCGGCCCTGGTCGCGGACCACCTGCAACGCCTCGAGGACGTGCTCGACCGCACCAGGGCCGCGGTCGTGTCGCTGCGGCGCCTGCTCCGGCCCGACCCCGCGCCGATCGACGTCGAACTGCGTGCGGAGCCCGCCCGGACGGTCGCGGCGGTGGAGGCCGTGGTCGAGCACCACGAGGTCGCTGCCTGGTTCGCGGGCGCGATGGCCGAACTGGAGGCGGCCGTCGGCTCCGCCGTGACCGGACCGCCGGGCGGCTGCTACGACAACGCCCTCTTCGAACAGGAGCGCGGTCACGCGCTGGTCTACCTGCCGACCGCCGCGCCACCTCGCACCGGGCGCGTGCACCCCGTGGTCCTCCCGGCCGCGGAACTGGCCGTCACCACTCACGTCGGCGAGCACGACGGCGCCGATGTCACGTACGGCCAACTCGGGACCTGGGTGGTGGAGAACGCGATGTCGGTGGCCGGACCGGTGCGGGAGGTCTACGCCGTCGGTCCTCGTGACTCGAGCGATCCCGCCGCGTGGCGCACCGAGATCGGCTGGCCGGTCTTCCGCGTCACCTGAAGCGGTCAGCGCGGAGCGGAGTCCCAGGACAACGGGCCGCGTGGCTCGACCACGCCGCGGTCACGCCGCGCCTCGCGTGACCGCGGACCGCGGGAACCCCACCCGGCGATCAGGCCCTGGAACGCCAATCGGCCGCCGTCGGCAACGAGACGTCCGCCTCGACGACGAGGCCCTCCTCCACCGACGACGGGTGGGACAGCCACGCGCGCAGTTCCGATCGCTTGATCTTCTTCGACGCGGTGTGGGGAAGTCCGCGCACGAACACGAACCGGCGCAACCGGCTCCACTCGCCGATCCCGGTGTCGACCAGGTCGCGCAGTTGCCCGGCGAGCACGTGGTGGTCCTGCGCCACACCGGCCTTGGCGATCACGAAGGCGACGGGCACCTGGGTGAAGAACTCGTCCGGTGCGGCGACCACCGCGCAGCGCTCGACGGCGACGTGCGCGGCGATGGTGTGCTCGACGTCGAGCCCCGACAGGCTGTCACCACCGACGTTGATGATGTCGTCCGTGCGCCCCGCCACCCACAGGTAGCCGTCCTCGTCGAGGAGTCCGGCGTCGGAGGTGTCGTAGTAGCCGGGGAACCTCGCGAGGTAGGTGGCGATGAAGCGCTCGTCGTCACCCCAGATGGTGGTCAGGCAGCCCGGCGGCAACGGCAGCCGGATGGCGAGGTGGCCGGGGGTGCCCGGCGGCAGGGCGTTGCCGTCCTCGTCGAGGATCTCCACGCGGTAACCCGGCAGCGGGGTGGCTACCGAGCCGGGTTTGACGGCCGACAACCCGGGGCCGAGGCAGTTGGACGCGATCGGCCAGCCGGTCTCGGTCTGCCACCAGTTGTCGATGACCGGGCAGGCGAAGTACTCCTGCGTCCAGGCCATGAGGTCGGGTTCGACGCGTTCACTCGCCAGGAACACCGCCCGCAGGTGGTGCCCGTCGGGCAAGGTCGTTCCGGCGCGGGCCTCGCGGCGGATGCGGCGCACGGTTATGGGAGTGGTGAACAGGACGTTCACCCCGTGTTCGGTGATCACCCTGGAGAACGCCCCGGAGTCGGGCGTGTCGACGGGCGACCCCTCGTACAACACCGTGGTGCACCCGGTGACCAGCGCACCGTAGACGCCGAAGGAGTGACCCATCACCCAGCCGGGGTGGGAGTCGGTCCAGAACACGTCGTCCCGGCCCACCCCGAACACGTTCTCCACCGCCCACCGCAAGGCCGTGAGGTAGCCGCCCGTGTCACGGGTGATCGCCTTGGGCTTCGCGGTGGAGCCGGAGGTGTGGAGGATGTAGAGCGGGTGCCCGGAGGGGACGGGCAGGGCCTCCGGACGCCGGGTGCACGCCCCGACCAATTCGTCCCAGTCCAGGTCGCGCCCCTCGCGCAAGTGCCACTGCCCGGCACCGGGGCGCTGCAACACCACGCACGCCGACGGCGCGTGGAGCGATTGGTCGAGCGCGGCCTCGACCACGGGCTGGTAACTGACGGCGCGAGGTCCGTCGAACCCGCCCGACGCCGTGAGGACGACGGCCGGTCTGGCGTCGTCGATGCGATCACGGAGCACCGACGCGGGCACTGACGTGACCACCACGGAGTGAATGAGCCCTAACCGGGCACAGGCCAACATGGCGATCACGGTCTGCGGCGCGGCGGGCAGGAAGAGCAGGACCGTGTCGCCCTTCCGCAGCCCCAGTTCGGCGAGCGCGCCGGCGAAGGAGATCACCTCCTCGTGGAGCCGGTGGTAGCTGTACGTCTCCTTCACCCCGGTCTGCGGGCTGTCGAAGATCAGCGCGGGGTGGTCACCCCGGCCCTCCTCGACGTGCACGTCCAGGCAGTTATAAGCCGCGTTGAGCGTGCCACCGGTGAACCACCGGTGCAGCGGGTACCCGGTGTCGTCCAGGACCTCGTCCCATTCGCGTTCCCAGGTCAACCGGCGGGCCTGCTCCGCCCAGAACGTGAGCTGGTCCTCGGGCTGCTTGATGACGGATTTGGTGGTCACGACAGCACTTCCTCCACTGTGTACGCATTTCAGTTCCCCAGGCGCCGGACCGCTATCACTGCCACGGCCGTTGCCACCAGGCCACGACGCCGACGCACGATGCCCGTGCGGCCTCCGGTCAGACGACTCGAACCTTCGAGGCGCACTTTCCGAGATGGACGGTTCGAGCTTGTGGACACAGCTTCCCCGCCATCTCGGCGCTCGAGCGATCCCCTGCACTGCACGATGCCGGTACAGCCAGCACTACCTGCGCCGCGCACCCACCGTCGGTTGAAGACACCGCGCGCTGGTGCGGTCCGGACCTCGGCGGGCCACCGACCGCCCGGGTCATGTTCAGCGCAGACCGTCGGTGAAGGCGTGCAGGGCGGCCACGGCAGCGGGGGTCAGGGTGTTCGGGCCGGTGTCGCGCAGGTCGTGGTGCACGCCGGTCAGCAGGACCCGGGTGCCGAAGCGGAGCCGGCTTCTTGTCATGAGCAGCGTTCTGTGCGACCGCGAGGCTCTTGGCGCGGTGGCTGTGCGAGCGCGAGGGCCTGCGCGTGGTCGGCACCTCGGAGCCGATGGTGCTGCGCTCGCCCGGCGTGGACTGGCAGATCACCTC
>NZ_JBHWIE010000141.1:3525-17866 GCF_042732085.1 Actinosynnema sp. NPDC059797 | reverse complement strand
TGGGGGCCGCGGCGGGGCGGGGGGTGGGGGCGGGTGGGGCGGGCGGGGGGGGGGGGGCCGGGGGGCCCCCGGGGGCCCGGCTCAGCGGTCCTGCGCCACGGCCGTCCGGGCCAGGGCCAGCACCGCCGTGAACGGCGGGAACCAGTGGCGCGAGTGCGACGGCGGGTTCGCCCACCTCAGCGAGCCGTACCGGGTCATGGTCGGCGGCAGCGCGATGCGCTGCGGCGAGCGGACGAACTGGACCTCCGGCGGGGCCTTCAGGTGCGTGGGCAGCAGCGCCACCAGCTCGGCGAGGAATATCCAGTGCTCCCGCGGGCCGGGGATGACCGTGACCGGGCCCGCCAGCATTCGGGCCTTCAGGTCGGCCAGCACCCGGGAGCCGATCCGGGCCGGCATGGCGAGGGCGGTGGTGGCCGGTCCGAGGGGCAGGAAGACGCCCTGCTCGGTGACGGAGACCTTCCAGCCGAGCAGCCGGTAGCCCGCGATGGCCTCACCCAGTACCTGCTGGTGAGCGCGCTCGCGTGGCCCCAGTCGCGGGCCGTTGTCTGCGGTGGTGGCGGCGGTGACGCTCATCGGTGCGTTCCTCCCCGGTCGGGTGGAGCGGTCGGGGTGCTCGGGGCCGCGGGGTCGTCCCGGTACCGGCACACCTCGGAGGGTCCGGTCCCGGGGGCGCTTCCACCACACCGCCGTCGTTTGGGATCCATGCACCGGACGGATCCCCCTCATCCACCACTCGGCGTCACCAGTCCGCACTTGGCGGGTCCACTTCGCCATATGCATGAAATGCATGGACTCCTGATCACATCTCTATACACTGTTGACCACGCTCAGTGACGGGAGCGAGCCATGGACCGGAAAGCCAGGAGAGCCACCACCAGGCGCGCATGCCCGTCGTGCGGGGGGTTGATCGCCGCCGACAACACCGATCAGCTCTGCCAGCGCTGCCGGCGCACCGCGGGCGCCGAGCTACAAGGACCACCCCGCGTCCCCGGGGACTTCTGGGACCACGAGGCGATGGCTGCCGCGTTCTCCGACCGGAACATGGGAGCGCTCATCGCCGCCTACCGGCACCACCCCGGGCACGTCAGCCGCATCACGCAGGACCGCATGGCGTCCTGGCTGGGGATCTCCCAGGCGCAGCTCTCGCGGTACGAGACCGGTGAGAACCCGATCGACCGGATCGACCGCCTGCGCCACTTCGCGCGGGTGCTCGGCGTCCCCGGCGACCGGCTGTGGTTCGACCGAGTCGGAATCCCAAGCCAGGCGGGCCCCGGTGGTGGTGCCCCGCCCGATGTGCTCGCCGCGGCGTGGGACGCGTCGAGCATAGCCAGATCGGTCGAGGAGACGGCGAGGAACGACTTGGCGATCAGCAGACGAGCGGCGCTCAGCGGAGCCGCCGCGGTGGCGATGGGTCCCGCACTGGTCGAGCCGTTGCAGCGGTGGCTCCACCCCTTGCAGCCCCTGTCCCGGTGGTCGTCCAGCGCGGCGATCGGCGAGGAGGAGCTGGCGGCGTTGCAGCACGTCGCCGACGGGCTGCGCGGGTGGGGCGGACGAGGCGGGTACGGGCTGGCGCGCAAAGCGGTGCTCGGCCAGTTGGAGGAACTGGCCGAGCGCCTGTCGCGCGCGCCGGCGAGCCCGACCACGGAGCGGGCTTTCTTCATCGGCGCGGAACTGTCCAAGGTCGCGGCGAGCATGTCCTGGGACGCCGGGATGCACGACGCGGCGCAGCGGTACTACGTGCTGGGCGTGCGCATGGCCAAGGCCGGGCGCAACGACCCGTTCGCGGCGCTGTGCCTGGCCGCGATGGCGCGGCAGATGTTCGACCTGGGCCGTTCGGAGGACGGCCTGGAGCTGGTCCAGCTGGCCCAGTACGGCACCAGGCGCACCGCCACACCGACGTTGCGGGCGCTGTTGCAGACGCGGGAGGCGTGGGCGTACGCCCAGCTGGGGCAGGTGCGGGAGTTCCACCGGGCGGTCGGGCAGGCGCAGGACAGCTTCGCCCAGCGGCGGCCCGGCTCCGACCCCTGGTGGCTGGACAGCTTCGACGAGGCCGAGATGGAGGGTGTCATCGGGGCCCGGATGCGGGACCTGGCCAAGCACGACCCGTCACAGGCGCCGAAGGCCGAGCACCACATCCGGCGGGCGCTGAGCCTGCGCGACCCGTCGCGGGTGCGGAACCGGGCGTTCGACGTCATCGGGCTGGCCCGCACGAAGATGGTGGCGGGTGAGCCCGAGGAGGCGTGCGCGCTGATCCAGCAGGTGCTGCCGAAGGCGGCGGGTCTCGCGTCCGGGCGGGTGGTGCGCAAGCTCCAGGACTTCGCCAAGGAGGCCGAGCTGCACCGCGACCTGGCCGTGGTGCGGGACACCCGGGAAGCGATCAGGGGACTGCGGACGGCCTAGTGATGCGGGTTGGTGTGACGGGGCACAGCAAACTGGTGCCCGAATGCGTCGACGCGGTCCGGGACGCGATCCGGGCGGCGTTGGAGGCCGAGGCGGCGGGCGGGTCATCCCTGGTCGGGGTGACCTGCCTGGCGCCGGGCGCGGACCAGCTGTTCGCGCGGGTGGTGCTCGACCTCGGCGGGCGGGTGGAGGTCGTGCTGCCCGCCGCCGACTACCGGGACAAGCTCAAACCGGAGAAGCGCGCCGCCTACGACGAGCTGCTGGCACGGGCGCACGTGGTGAGCGTGCTGCCGAACGAGCTGTCCGGGCGGCACGCGTACGTGATGGCCAACGAGCGGATGCTCGCGTCGGTGGAGCTGCTGGTCGCGGTGTGGGACGGGCAGCCGCCCGACGGGCGCGGCGGCACGGCGGACGTGGTCGAGACGGCGCGGGCGTCGGGCGTGCCGGTGGTCGTCGTGTGGCCGGAGGGGGCCCGAAGGGGATGAGCACGGACGGGGGTGAGCGCGGGAGGGAATAGCGGACGGCGGTTGTCCGCGATGGCCGGCAGACTCGGCGTCGTGCTGGAGACCTCCGCCCGCTTGCTCAAGCTGCTGTCGCTGCTCCAGGTCCGCCGCGACTGGACCGGGGCGGAACTGGCGCGGCGGCTCGAAGTCGACGTGCGCACCGTCCGCCGGGACGTGGACAAGCTGCGCAACCTCGGCTACCCGGTGAACGCCGCGCCGGGCGTGGCGGGCGGGTACCAGCTGGGCGCGGGCGCCGAGCTGCCGCCGCTGCTGCTGGACGACGACGAGGCCGTGGCGGTGGCCGTCGGGTTGCGGACGGCGGCCAACGGCACGGTGTCCGGCATCGAGGAGACCTCGGTGCGGGCGCTGGCGAAGCTGGAGCAGGTGCTGCCGTCGCGGCTGCGGCGGCGGGTCAACGCGCTCCAGGCGCACACGGTCTCCCTCGCGCCGGACGTGGCGCGGGTGGACCCGGCCACGCTCACCGCGATCGCGGGCGCGTGCCGGGACCACCAGCGGCTGCGGTTCCCCTACTCCGGGCGGGAGGGCGACCCGACCCGCCGGCACGTGGAGCCGCTGGGCCTGGCCCACACCGGGCGGCGGTGGTACCTGGTGGCGTGGGACGTGGACAAGGACGACTGGCGGACCTTCCGGGTGGACCGGATCGGGGCCGAGCCGACGCCGGGCGGCCGGTTCACGCCCCGCGAGCCGCCCGAGGAGGACCTCGCCTCGTACGTGTCGCGGCAGCTCTCGGTGGCCCCGTACGCGCACGAGGCCCGGCTGATCATGCACGCGCCTTACGACGTGGTCGCGGCGCGGACGTCCTACACCTCGGTGCACCTGGAGCGGATCGACGACGAGCGGACCAGGCTGACCGTCGGCGCGCCGTCGCTGGAGGACCTGGGACCGTGGATCGCGATGATCGGGGTCGAGTTCGAGGTGGAGGGCCCGGAGGAGCTGAGGCGGCACCTCCGGGCCCTGGCCGCGCGGTTGTCGCGCGCCGCCGGGGACTGAGGCGTCAGTCGCCGGACCGCGTGCGGGCCAGGCGGTAGGCGGCGGCGCCGATCAGCTCCAGGGAGACCTGGAGGCGCTCGGTGCTCACGTTCTGCGCGATGGTGTCCTCCGGCGTGTGGTACAGCGGCTCCAGCTCGTGCGGGCCGCCCTCGCCGCGCCAGCTGAAGTTCGCCGACGCGATCCCCCGCTCGTGGAACGGCACGTGGTCGCTGCTGCCGCGCGGCACCGGGCCGTGCACCCGCGCGCCGTAGCCGAGGCGGGAGGCGGCCGCGGCGACCTGGGCGGTGGTGGCGTTGTCGCCGCCGTCGACCGACAGCAGCCAGTAGGCGGTGGCCGGGCCGTGGCTGGTGGCGACCATGTCGTTCTGGAAGACGCCCGCGATGCGGCCCGCCTCGGCGTCGGCGAGCTGGTTGACGTAGTAGCGGGAGCCGATCAGGCCCTGCTCCTCCGAGCCCCACAGCGCGAAGCGGAGGGCCCGGTGGGTCGGCAGGTAGCGCAGGACGCGGGCCAGTTCGAGGGCGAGGACGGTGCCGCTGCCGTCGTCGTTCGCGCCGGGCGAGCCGGGGACGCTGTCGTAGTGGGCGGTCACCATGACCACGCCGTGGTCGCGGCCGGAGGGGAACGTGGCGGGCCGGTCGGCGATGACGTTGTACGAGGTCAGGTTGGCGTGGTGGGTGGTGGCGACGGTGACCTTGACCGGTCCCGCCGCGCGCAGCCGCTCCACGTGCACCTGGGCGATGCCGAGCACGGGCACGGCCACGTTCTCGGTGAGGGTGGGCGAGAACGCGCTGGTCTTGCCCGCGGGCGGGGTCGACACCCGGCCGATCAGCACGGCCGCCGCGCCCAGCCGGACCGCGTCGAGCACCGCGGTGGCGCCGGCGGGCACGTTGACCAGCAGCGCGACCTTGCCGGTGAGGTCGGCGGGCAGGGACGCGCCGTTGTCGAGGTCCACCACCTGGCCGGACGCGGTGGTGTTGAGCGCGCCGAAGCGGGACGCGCCCGCGGTCCAGGTGTCCCGGCCGACCTTCAGCGTGGACAGGTACTTGTCGGGGGCCGGGAACGGCTGGAGCGTCACCCGGTAGCGCAGGTCGCGCAGGACGTCGGCGAGGTAGTCGCGGGCGCGGTGCTCGGACTCCAGGCCGCCGATGCGCGGGCCGATCCGCTCGCTGAGCACCCGCAGGTGCTCCATCGCCTTGCGGGACCGCACCCGACCCACCACGGGGTGGTCGCCCAGGCCGAGGTCGGGCAGGTCGGAGGCGCCGGGCCGCTGGGCGCGCGCCGCCGGGTTGAGGCCGAGCGTCACCGCTCCCGCCACCGCCGCGGCACCGGTGATGAGTGAACGTCTGCGCATGAGCGGACCCCCAAGGTTCGTGGTCACCCGAACCTAGGCAGGCCCCCCGAACCGGACAAGCCGCCGATGGAGCACACCCGATCCGCCAACGGCACCACGCCGATCAGCGGGTACGGGCCCGGCCGCGCGGTTCCCCGAGCCCGACCGCGCGGCCCACCGCGCCCGACCATGCGGCTCACCGTGCCCCACCGGAGGACACGCGGTGCCCCACCGGAGGACACGCGATGTCCGAGTGGAGGACACGCGGGGCCGGTGGGGCGCCTCGGTCAGGAGGTGGCGGTGCGGTGCAGGGCGCGCAGGGCGCGGACGGCCGTCACGGCGTGCTCGCGGTCCACGGCCTGGATCGCCATGATCGAGACGTACTCGTCCTCCGGGAGTTCCAGGCGGGCCCAGGAGGCGCCGTCGGGGAACGACACGTGCAGGACGTCCTGCCAGGCGAAGCGGTGGCTGCTGATCACGTTGCGGACCTCGACGCCCTCGGCGTCGGCGCGGACGCGCGGGCGGGTCAGCAGGAGCACGCCGCAGGCCAGCAGCACGCCCAGGCAGATCATCGCCACCTGGTCGGAGGTGCGGAAGATGACGCCGGTGGGCGTGTCGCCCAGCAGGAGGCCGACCACGGTGAACACCGCGACCAGGAACACCGCGCAGGCGCCGGCCACGAGCCGGATCTTCTTCGGGCGGAACTCGACGGCGGCCACGGCGGTCCTCACGACCCCGCTCGCAGCCCGCGCAGGACCAGCGCCGCGTCCAGCGCCGCCACGCACGCCTCGAAGCCCTTGTCCTCCACCGAGTCCGGGAACCCGGCGCGGTCCAGGGCCTGCTGCTCGTCGTTGGTGGTGAGCACGCCGTTGCCGACCGGGGTCGACGCGTCCAGCGCCACCCGCGTCAGCCCGGCGGTCACCGCGTCGCACACGTACTCGAAGTGCGGCGTGCCGCCCCGGATCACCACGCCCAGCGCCACCACGGCGTCGTGCGCGCGGGCCAGCTCCTGCGCGACCACCGGCAGCTCGACCGCGCCGGCGACCCGGACCACGGTCGGCGACCCCACGCCCGCCCGGGACGCCGCCTCCAGGGCCCGCGCGACCAGGTTGTCGGTGATCTTCTCGTGCCACCGCGTGGCCACGACGGCCAGCGTCAGCCCCGCCGCGTCCGGGACGTCGCCCTCGGGCCGCCCTTCGCCGCTCATTCCGCTCCTTCCGTGGTGGACACCACCGCGCCGCCCTGGGCCAGCGCCTCGTACTGCTCGAGCTGGTGCAGCTCGTGGCCCATCCGGTCGCGCTTGGTGCGCAGGTAACGCAGGTTCTCCGGGTTGGGCGAGATCGGCAGGGGCACGCGGTCGAGCACCGTCAGCCCGTAGCCCTCCAGGCCCACCCGCTTGGCCGGGTTGTTGGTCAGCAGCCGCATCGACTTCACGCCCAGCGAGCACAGGATCTGCGCGCCGGTGCCGTAGTCGCGCGCGTCGGCGGGCAGGCCCAGGCCGAGGTTGGCGTCCACGGTGTCCGCGCCGCGGTCCTGGAGCTGGTAGGCCTGCAGCTTGTGCATCAGGCCGATGCCCCGGCCCTCGTGCCCGCGCATGTAGAGCACGACGCCGCGGCCCTGCGCCGCGACCGCCTCCAGCGCCGCGTCCAGCTGCGGGCCGCAGTCGCAGCGCAGCGAGCCGAACACGTCGCCGGTCAGGCACTCCGAGTGGACCCGCACCAGCACGTCCTCGCCGTCGCCGAGGTCGCCGTAGACCATCGCGATGTGCTCGATGCCGTCGAGCCTGCTGTCGAAGCCGACCGCGGTGAACGTGCCGTGCGCGGTCGGGATGCGCGCCTCCGCGACCCGCTCGACCTGCGTCTCCCGCCGCCGCCGGTAGGCGATCAGGTCGGCGATGGTGATCAGCGCGAGGTCGTGGTCGGAGGCGAACACCTCCAGCTCGTCGCGCCGCGCCATGTCGCCCTCGTCCTTCTGCGACACGATCTCGCACAGCACGCCCGCCGGCGTGAGCCCGGCCATCCGGGACAGGTCGACGGCGGCCTCGGTGTGCCCGGCGCGGCGCAGCACGCCGCCGTCGCGGGCGCGCAGCGGCACCACGTGACCGGGGCGGGTGAAGTCCTTGGCGGTGGCCTCCGGGTCGGCCAGCAGGCGCATGGTGCGCGCCCGGTCCGCGGCCGAGATGCCCGTGGACACGCCCTCGCGCGCGTCGACCGTCACCGCGTACGCGGTGCCCCGCTGGTCCTGGTTGGTGTGGTACATCGGCGGCAGGTCGAGCCGCTCGCAGTCGGCCTCGGTGAGCGCCACGCACACGTACCCGGACGTGTAGCGGACCATGAACGCCAGCAGCTCCGGCGTGGCCTTCTCCGCGGCGAAGATCAGGTCGCCCTCGTTCTCGCGGTCCTCGTCGTCCACGACGATGACGGGCCGGCCGGCGGCGATGTCGGCCACGGCCCGCTCTATGTCGGCGAAGTCCCTCACCGCTCCCCCTCGACGTCGGCCTGTGCCCGCAGGTGGGGCGCGGCGAGCCGTTCGACGTACTTCGCCAGGACGTCCACCTCCAGGTTCACGGTGTCGCCCGGCAGGCGCCTGCCGAGCGTGGTCAGCTCCAGCGTGGTCGGGATGAGGCTGACGGTGAACGAGTCCTCGTTCGCCGACACCACGGTCAGCGACACGCCGTCCACGGTGATCGAGCCCTTCTCCACCACGTACCGCGCCAGCCGGGGCGGCAGGCCGACGTGGACGACCTCCCAGTGCTCGGCCTTCTCGCGCGCCAGCACGGAGCCCGTGCCGTCCACGTGGCCCTGCACGATGTGCCCGCCCAGCCGCTGCCCGACGGCGGCGGCGCGCTCCAGGTTGACCTTGTCGCCCCGGGCGACCTTGGCCAGGCTGGACCGGTTGAGCGTCTCGCGCATGACGTCCGCGGTGAAGGCGCCGCCCTCGACGTCCACGACGGTGAGGCAGACGCCGTTCACCGCGATGGAATCGCCGTGCTTCGCGTCGCTGGTCACCAGCGGGCCCGCGATGGTGACGCGCGCCGCGTCCGGCAGGTCGGTGACGGCGACGACCTCGCCCAACTCCTCGACGATCCCGGTGAACACCCGTGTCCTCCTCTAGCGGCCCGGGACTGCGGAGATCCGCACGTCCGGCCCGGACATACTGACCTGCTCCACGACCAGCCCGACCGCCTCGGTGATGGTCGCCACCCCGGCGTCCCGCAGTGCGGGAGCACCGTCACCCAGGAACTTCGGGGCGAGGTAGGCGAGCACCCGGTCGACGCGGCGCGCGGCAGTGAACGCACCCGCCAGGGTAGGCCCGCCCTCCAGCAGCACGTCCACGACGCCGCGCCGGGCCAGTTCGCCCAGCACCGCGTCGGGGTCGCGCGTGCGCAGGTGCGCGGTCTCCGCCTCGTCGTCCAGGACCCGGGCGCCGGGCGGCAGGTCGCCGGTGCCGACCACGACCCGCAGCGGCTGGCGGGTGACGCCCGGTCCGCGCGCGGTCAGCCGGGGGTCGTCGGCGCGGACCGTGCCGGAGCCGACCACGATCGCGTCCACCTTGGTGCGCAGGTCGTGCACCTCGGCGCGGGACTCCTCGGAGCTGATCCAGCGGCTGGTGCCGTCGGCGGCGGCCACCCGGCCGTCGAGGGTGGCGGCGTACTTCCAGGTCACGTGCGGGCGGCCGGTGCGGGCGAAGTGCAGCCAGGCGCGCAGCGGGCCGCGCTCCACCTCGGTGGCGAGGAACCCCGACTCGACGGCCACCCCGGCGGCGCGCAGCGCCTCCGCTCCCCCGGCCGCCACCGGGTTGGGGTCGGCCGCGGCGTGCACGACCCGCGCGACGCCCGCGGCCAGCAGCGCGTCGACGCACGGCGGGGTGCGGCCGTGGTGGTGGCACGGCTCCAGGGTGACCACGGCCGTGCCGCCGCGGGCGCGTTCACCCGCCTGGGCGAGGGCGACGACCTCGGCGTGGGCCTGGCCGGGCGGCCTGGTGGCGCCCTCGCCGACCAGTTCGCCGGACGCGTCCAGCACCACGCAGCCGACCGGCGGGTTCGGGCTGGTGGTGCCCCTCACCCGCTCGCTCGCCGCGATGGCCCGCGCCATCGCCTCGTCCAGGTTCACCGGGCGCGGGCCGCCTGCTCGCGCAGCCGCTCCAGGGCCGCGCCGGGGTCGGCGGCGTCGTAGATCGCGGACCCGGCGACGAAGCAGTCGACGCCCGCCTCGGCGGCCTGCGCGATGGTGTCCTCGTTGATCCCGCCGTCGATCTCCACGACGAGCTTGAGGTGGCCGGTGTCGACCAGGCGGCGCGCGGTGCGCACCTTGTCCAGCACCTCGACCATGAACTCCTGGCCGCCGAAACCGGGCTCGACCGACATCACCAGCAGGGTGTCGTAGTGCTTGAGCACGTCCAGGTGCGGTTCCAGCGGCGTGCCCGGCTTGATCGACAGCCCCGCCTTGGCACCCGCCGCGCGCAGGTCCCTGGCCAGCGCCACCGGGTCCTTCGCGGCCTCGACGTGCACGGTCACGTTGTGGGCGCCCGCCTCGGCGTACCCGGTGGCCCAGCGGTCCGGATCGTCGATCATCAGGTGGCAGTCCAGCGGGAGGTCGGTGGCCGCGCGCAGCGCCTTCACCACGGGCAGGCCGATGGTCAGGTTCGGCACGAAGTGCGCGTCCATCACGTCCACGTGCAACCAGTCGGCCCCCGCCACGGCGGCGGCCTCGTCCGCGAGGCGGGCGAAGTCGGCGGACAGGATGCTCGGGGCGATCATCGGCTGGTGGACCACGGCTGGTGAGTCTAGGCTTCCGCGCCCCGGCGGACCCGCCCGGGACTTGTGTTCCGGCCCACTGCCCGATCACCCGGTTTTCCCCTTCGGGTCGTCCATTCCCGACTACTCACGCGGGTAGTTCCCCTGCCGTGTGCGGCCTATTACGTTCGGGTCGGGGGGGTAAGTGCTGGGGAGTGTTCGGATGAATGGCGAATTCCGCCGCCGCGTCGCGCTGGTCACCGGCGCCTGTTCGCGGTTCGGCGGCGAGGTGGTGGAGGCGCTGGCCCGGCGGGGCGCGCTGGTGGCGGCCGCGGACGGGGACGGGCCGCGGCTCGCGGACCTGGTCGAGCGGCTGCGCGACGAGGGCCTGCTGGTGGCCGGGCGGCAGATCGACGTGACGTCGAGCGACGCCGTGGACGCGCTGGTCGACCAGGTGGAACGCGAGTTCGGGGCGGTGGACGCGCTGGTCGCGATGGCGGGCGCGCTGCGGCTGGGCCCCGCCCTGTCGATCACCGACCAGGACTGGGCGCACAGCTTCGCGGCGAACGCGACCGGGGTGTTCAACGCCTGCCGGGCGGTGGCGGTGCGCATGGTGCGCCGGGGGCGCGGCACGATCGTGGTGGTGCCCGCGCACGCGGTGGCGGCGCCCCGGTCCGGGATGGCGGCCTACGCGGCGTCGCGGGCGGCGGCCGTCGCCTACGCCGAGTGCCTGGCCGTGGAGGTCGCGTCGGGCGGGGTGCACTGCGCGGTGGTGGCGCCGGCGGACGCGCGGCGGGTGGTGGACGAGGTGTGCTTCCTGCTCGGCGGCGCCGACGCGCCGAACGCGCTCGGGGCGTGACCGCGAGGCGCGGCCCCGGGGCGTGACGCGGGTTCACGCCTTCGAGGTCTCCTGCTCGTGGGCCAGGCGGGCGAGTTCCACCCGCGAGCTGATGCCGAGCTTCTTGAAGATGCCCCGCAGGTGGTAGTTGACCGTGTGCGGTGACAGGTAGAGCTGCTTGGCGACCTGGCGGTTGGTCAGCCCCGCGCCGACTAACCGGGCGATGTCGCGCTCCGGCTCGGACAGCCGCTGCCAGTCCGCGCCGCCCTCCCGCGCGTGCCCGGAGCCCCGGCGCAGCCGCGCCACCTCGCCGTCCGCGCCCATCCGCTCGAAGATCCGCAGCGCCAGCGCGGTGTGCGCGGCGGCCCGGCCCGCCTGCCCGGCCTCGGCCAGCAGCGCCGCCAGGTCCTCGTTGGCGTTGGCCTTCGCCCACGGGTGGTGGTGCCGCCCGGCCACCCGCAGCAGCTCGTCCACGTCGCGGTCCAGCACGGCCCGCGCGTGGGCGGCGGCCACCGCGACCGTCGGGATGCCCGGGTTGTCCGCGGCCAGCCCCTCCGCCGCGGCCACCACCGCGGCGGCCAGCTTGTCGTCGTCCGCGGCCAGCGCGAGCCGCGCCAGCCACGCCGCCGCGCCCGGCTCGTCGACGAGGATCCGCCGGGTGGCGTCGTGGTCGGCCACGCGGTCGCGGACGTGCTCGACGGCCTCCCCCGGTCCGCCCTGGGCGTGGGTGAGCAGCAGCTCCACCCAGTCGTACTGGCCGGAGTGCAGCACCGCCTCGCCCGCCGCCAGGTCGGCCCGGTAGCGGCGCACGTGCTCGGCCGCCGCCGCGACCTCGCCCCGGTGCAGCGCCACCGTGGCCAGCACCGTGGAGGCCAGCGGGACGAGCAGCCGCAGGCCGCGGTCGCGGGCCGTGAGCAGGCCCTGCCTGGCCGCCACCCGGGCCTGCGCGAGCCGGCCGGCCTGGGTGAGCACGCGGGCGCGGGCGATGGTGCGGGCGGCGGACGCGCCCCGGGTCACCACGTGGTCCTCGTCCGGGCCGTCGCCGCGGACCAGGCGCTCCGCGTCGGCGAACTCGCCGAGCGCCGACAGCTTCAGCGCGAACGACACCGCCGACTGCGACTGCCACCACGCGGTGGGTCGGTCCAGCTCCCAGCGGGTCGACTCGCGGCCCCAGTACATGCTCTCGGCGAGGTTCCCGGCGCTCCACTCCAGGCACGAGTGGACGGTCGCGGCCATCACCACGTCCGCGTCGCTGGCCTCGCGGTCCCGCGCGGTCAGCACCGACAGCGCGTGCGCGCCCGCGCGGGAGCCGGTGGAGAAGTACAGCGACAGCAGCCTGCCCGCCGCGGCCAGCCGCCGCACGGGCACGGGCACGTCCGGCATGGTCGCCACGTGCTCGACCTCGGCCGCCGCGTCGGACGGGCGGCCGTCGGCGAGGAGGATGCCCGCGAGCACGACGCGCAGCTCGGCGGCCGCGTCGGGGCCGAGCCGCCGGGACAGGCTGTCCCTGGCCAGCGCGATGGCCGCGCCGAGGCGGCCGCCGGCGGCCAGCTCGCGGACACCCTGCACGGCGTCCGCGCCGCGATCCGGGTCGGGAGTGGGGTCCACCGGGGGGTCGGTGCGCCCGGTGGTCGCGCTCCGCGCGACCTGCTCAGGCTGCCCGCCCTGCGCGCCTCGCTCAGCCCGCCTGCCGTGCTCCGACTGCCCGATCAGCGCGCCTCGCTCAGCCTGCCCAGCCTGCCTGCCGTGCTCCGACTGCCCGGCCGTCCGGGCCTGACCGGCCTGCCGGGTGTGCCCGTTCCGCTCCGGCCGGGCCTGCTCCGCCCGCTCGTCACGCCCGGCCGACAGCACGGCCGCGTCGCGCCGCAGGGCGTCCCGCACCGGCTCGGGGGTCGCCTCGACCACCGCTCGCCACGCCAGGTCCGAACCGAACTCCAAGCGCTCGTCGACGCACACCACCAGGCCCGAGGAGATCGCCTGGTCCGTGGCCAGCAGCAGCGCGGCGGGGGTCTCGCCCATCACCGCGGCCACGTCCCGCAGCGGGAACGACCTGCCGATCACCGCGGCGGCCCGCACCAGGTGGGCCGCCCTGGCGGGCAGGGCCTCGACCTGGTCGCGCACGAGGTCGACCACCCGAAGCGGCAGCCGGTGCCCCCGGGACGGGTGTTCTCGGGGCTGGTGCTCTTGGGGCTGGTGCTCTTGGGGCTGGTGCTCTTGGGGCCGGTCCGCGCGCAGCCAGGCCACGCCGGCGCGCACGTCCAGCCTCCCCTCCTCGTGCAGGCCGATGACCAGTTCGGCGACCAGGCGCGGGTTGCCGCCCGCGGTCGCGACGAAGGCGGACAGGTCCGGGTCGGGCGCGGCCCCCAGCAGCTCGCGGACCACCCGCTCCGCCACCGTCTCGTCCACCGGTCCGAGGGTGAGCACGTCGCCGTGCCGGGCCAGGGCGCGCCGCACCTCCGCGCCCGCCACCGTGCCGGTCAGGGCGACCAGCGCGGTGACCCGGCGCTCGCGCAGCCGCGGGAGCAGGGCCAGCAGGGCGGCCGGGTCCCGGTGCGCGTGGTCGACCGCGACCAGCGGGCGGGCGGCGGCGTCCTGCTCCAGGGCCCGCGACAGGTCGGTGGAGGTCGCCAGCCGCTCACCGGGGACCACGACCGCGGCGTAGCCCAGGTCGCGGGCGGCCTGGACCGCCTCGTGCAGCAGGAGCGTCTTGCCGGCGCACGGCGGGCCGTCGATGGCCAGCAGGCCACCGGGCTCGGACAGGAACCGGAGAACCGAAGCCCGTTCACGATCCCGTCCGTACGATTTCGACACAATCAAGCCTGCTACGGGTCTTCGCAGGCTGTCAATTCATCGGTCAGGGCGTGTCGTCACCATTTTTGCGGAAAGGGGCGAACCTACCGGCGCGTTCCAGTTCGCGGACCACGGCCTGGGGATCGGCCGCGAGCACGACACCGGCGGAAGTCAACACGTTCAGGTGACCTTCGAACGCGGGGTGCGCGGCCTGGTCGGCCGACACCTGAGGCATGACCACCACGGGCGCGGGGCCGCCCAGCCCCTCGCACAGGACGGTGAGCGCCTGGTTGTCGCCGATGCCCAGGGCCAGCTTGGCGAGGGAGTTCGCGGTGGCGGGCGCGAAGGCGAACGCGTCGGGCACCGGGTGCGGTTTCGGCTCGGTGGGCAGGCGCGAGGTCCAGCGGACCGGCAGGTCGGTGGTCCCGGCCAGGGCGGGCAGGTGCGGTTCGAGCCAGCGGGCGGCGGTCGGGGTGAGGGTGACGGCCAGCCGCCAGCCCCGGGCCGCCAGGGGCCGGGCGAGGTCGTCGACCAGCCACCGCTCCACCCCGCCCGCGGCGGAGGCGACCAGGGCCAGCACGGGGCGGTTCACGGCCGCGCCCCGCACGCCCCGGAGGCGGCCCCGTGCCCCCCCACCCCCCGCGGCGGGGGGGGCGGGGGGGGGGCCCCCGCCACCCCCCCCACGGCCCTGTTCCACCTGCTGGACCTGATCGCCGCGGGCGCGCCGAAGCCCG
>NZ_JBHWIE010000141.1:0-3515 GCF_042732085.1 Actinosynnema sp. NPDC059797 | reverse complement strand
GGGCCAGCAGGGGGGGGTTCAGGGCCGCCCCGCCCACGCCCAGCTGGCGGCCCCGTGCCCCTCCCCCGCGGGCGGGTTGGGCGACGGGTGGGGGCCGCCGGTCACGCGGGTCGCCGCAGCACGGCGCAGAACATCGCGTCCGTGCCGTGCAGGTGCGGCCACAGCTGCACCTGCGGCCCGTCGCCCAGCTCCGGCACCCCCGGGAAGAACTCGCGCGTGTCCAGCCGCTCGGCGCCGGTCCGGCGGGCCACGTCGGCGACCACGCCCACCGTCTCGGACAGGTGCGGCGAGCACACCACGTACGCCACCACCCCGCCCGGGCGCACCAGCTCCAGCGCGGAGGTCAGCAGCTCCCGCTGGAGGCGGGCCAGCGGCGCGACGTCCGACGGCTGCCGCCGCCAGCGCGCCTCCGGCCGGCGGCGCAGCGCGCCCAGCCCCGTGCACGGCGCGTCCACCAGCACCCGGTCGAACGAGCCGGCCGGCAGGTCCGGGTCCCGGCCGTCGGCGACGCGCACGGTGACCGGCAGGCCGACGGCCGCCTTGCGGATCAGCTCGGCGCGGTGCGGCGCCTTCTCCACCGCGTCCACGTCGGCGCCGGACAGCGCGGCGAGCGCGCCCAGCATCACGGCCTTGCCGCCGGGTCCCGCGCACAGGTCCAGCCAGCGCGAGTCGGGGCCCTCCAGCGGCACGCGGGTCAGCGCCACCGCGCACAGCTGGCTGCCCTCGTCCTGCACGACCGCCAGCCGCTCCCGCACCGGCTCCAGGTCACCGGGGTCGCCGCCCTCCTCCAGGCGCACCCCGTACGGCGAGTACGGCGCCGGCTCGCCGCCGGTCATCGCGGCCAGCTCGTCCGCGGTGACCTCGCCGGGCCGGGCGGCCAGGTGCACGGCCGGGCGCGCGTCGTCGGCCACCAGGGCGTCGCGCAGCGGCTCGCCGCGGCTGCCCAGCGCCTCGGCGAACGCCTGCGCGATCCACCGCGGGTGGGCGTTGGCCATGGCCAGGTAGCCGATCGGGTCGCTGTCCTCGTCGGGCGCGACCTCCTCCACCCAGCCCTGCTCGTCCTGCCCGGTGACGCGGCGCAGCACCGCGTTGGCGAACCCGGCCGCGCCGGAGCCCAGCTCGGCGCGCACCAGGTCCACGGTCGAGGCGACCGCCGCGTGCGCCGGGACCCTGGTGCGCAGCAGCTGGTAGGCGCCGAGCCGCAGCGCGTCGAGCACCGCACCGTCCACTTCGGACAGCGGCCGGTCGGAGCAGGCGGCCAGCACGGCGTCGAGCAGGCCCTGGGCGCGCAGGGTGCCGTAGGTGAGTTCGGTGGCCAGGGCCGCGTCGCGGCCGGTGATCCGGCGTTCCCGCAGCAGGCCCGGCAGCACGAGGTTGGCGTAGGCGTCGCGCCGGCGCACCGCGCGCAGGGTGTCCAGCGCGGCCTGCCGCGCCGGGTCGTCCTGCGGCGGGCGGACGGGGCCGGTCCGCCGGCGGGGCGGGTGGGGACGACGGGGCCGCGAGGGCCGGGACGACCGCTGTGTCATGAGATCCGTTCCCCCGCCTCGACGCGGGCGCCGCGCGCCCAGTCGGTGGCGGGCATCCGCTTCTTGCCCTGCGCCTGGACCTCGCCCAGCGCGACGGGTTGGGTGGCCGTGCCGACGAGCACGCGCTTGCGCTCGACCTTGACCTCGCCGGGCGCGAGGCCGTGCTCCTCGTCGACCGGCAGCACCGGGCCGAGCTTGAGGCGTTCGCCGCGGAACTCCGCCCACGCGCCCGGGTCCGGGGTGACCGCGCGGGCCACCCGGTCCAGGGCGGCGGCGGGCGTGCCGAAGTCGAGCCGGGCGTCGTCCACGGTCACCTTCGGCGCGTAGGTGACGCCCTCCTCGGGCTGCTCCACGGGCCGCAGCGTGCCGTCCTCGATCCCATCCACAGTGGACAGCAGCAGCTTGGCGCCGGACTCGGCGAGGCGGGCCAGCAGCTCGCCGGCCGTGTCGCGCTCGCGCACCCGCTCGGTCAGCACGCCGAACACCGGACCCGCGTCGAGGGCCTTGACGATGCGGAACGTGGTCGCGCCCGTGATGTCGTCGCCGTGCCGCACGGCCGCCTGCACGGGGGCCGCGCCGCGCCACGCGGGCAGCACGGAGAAGTGCAGGTTCACCCACCCGTGGGTGGGGATGGCCAGGGCGGACTCGGGCAGCAGCGCGCCGTAGGCCACCACCGGGCACAGGTCGGGCCGCAGCTCGCGCAGGCGGGCCTGGAACACCGGGTCGCCGGCCTTGGCCGGGGTCAGCACCTCGATGCCGCGCTCGTCGGCCAACGCCGCGACCGGGGACCGCTCCACCTTCCGACCGCGACCGGAGGGCGCGTCGGGCCGGGTGACCACGGCCACCACCTCGTGCCGGTCGGACTCCAGGAGCGCCCGCAGCGACGGCAGGGCGACCTCGGGCGTACCCGCGAAGACCAAGCGCATCGTCACGCGCCTCCGGACGGCACGGCGGGACTCCGGTGGGACGGCGGACCAGCTGGGTCGAACACGCGCTCTCCTCGCATCGGGGCAGGGCGCAAGTCTAGGAGAGCCCGCCGGCGCTAGCTCGCCCCGCCGAGCAGCGGGTGCGGCGACTGCTTGATGGTCGGCACCGCGCCGTCGAACCACGGCTGCTGCCGGATCTCCCGCATCGCCCGCTTGCGGGTCTCCTCGTCCAGGCGGTCCAGGAACAACACGCCGTCGAGGTGGTCGGTCTCGTGCTGGATGCAGCGCGCCAGCAGGTCGGTGCCCTCCACCTCGACCGGCTCGCCGTGCATGTTCCAGCCGCGCGCGATCACCTGCCGGTGGCGGCGGCAGTCCCAGCCGAGGCCGGGGATGGACAGGCAGCCCTCCAGGCCCTCCTGGTACTCGTCGCCGACCACCTCGAACGTGGGGTTGACCAGGTGACCCGCGAACCCGTCGCAGTGGTAGGTGAAGACCCGCAGGCCCACGCCGAGCTGGGGCGCGGCGAGCCCGGCGCCGCCGGCGTCGCTCATGGTGTCCCACAGGTCCTTGACCAGCCTGCGCAACTCCGCGTCGAAGTCGCTGACCTCGACCGCGGGGCTCCGCAGCACCGGGTCGCCGAACAGCCGGATCGGTTGGACGGTCACGCACACTCCTCGCACTCGCGCCGGGAGGTCCCAGTCTACGGAACGTGAGGGAGGTGGGTCAGTGCTCCAGGTCAGTGCTCCAGGTCACGGCCCAGGAAGGCCACGCCGAGTAGTGCTGCCGCGAAGTGCCCGACGAAGCGGACGGCGGTGGTGGTGGCAGCGGTGGCGGTGGTGATGGCGCTGGGAGTCGCGGGAGCGGTGGGGGTGGGTGTGGGGGTGGTGCGGCCCGGGAGGCGGGTCATCGTGGTGGCGGTCATGTCGCGCTCCTTCTCTCGTGCCTCCAGGGTGCGCCCGGGAGGCGTGCGCGTGCGTCCGCTCGGAGTAGCGGTTCGCCGTCATCCCCCGGGATGAAGTGGCGAGACGCCCCGGGCCCACCTCGCCGGTCGGCGGGGTGGGCC
>NZ_JBHWIE010000140.1:13550-17903 GCF_042732085.1 Actinosynnema sp. NPDC059797 | reverse complement strand
CGACACCCTCAGCACCCGCCACGAACTGGCGCGGTGGCGGGGCACGGCCGGTGACCCGGCGGGCGCGCTCGCCGAGTTCAGGCCACTGCTGGCCGACCGGGTCCGCCTGCTCGGCCCGGACCACCCGTTGACGCTGACCACCCGCGGCGAGCTCGCCCATTTCACCGGGATGGCGGGGTACCTCGCCGGCTCCGCCGCCGCGTTCGGGTCACTGCTGGACGACCGGCTGCGGGTGCTCGGCCCCGACCACCCCGACACGCTGCACACGCGCCTCAACCTCAGCGGTGTGCGCGCCTTGGCGGGGCAGGCGGCGGACGCCATCGCCGAGCACGAGCGGTTGATCGACGACATGTTGAGGGTGCTCGGCCAGGACCACCCCAACGCCTGGCTGGCCTGCGTGAGCCTGGCCCTCCTGCGGAAAGGCCCCGGCGATCCGTTGGCGACCGCCGCCGACGAGTTGCTGGCCGCGTGCCTGCGCGTCTTCGGCCCGGAGCACCCCGACCTCTGGCAGGTCCGCGCCCGCGCCATGGTCGCCCACGTCAGGGCCGGTGACGCCGTCGCGACCGTGCGGACCCTCGAAGGACTGGTCGTCGACGCCACCCGGGCGTTCGGCGCCGACCACCCGGACACCCTCCGGGTCCGACGACAGCTCGCCCGGTGGCGGGTGATCGCCGGCGACACCACCGCGCACCCGTCGGAGGACCGGTCGCGGCCCCTGGACGAGTGATGCGCAAGTCGGGGTGAGATCCGGGGCAGGTCCGTGCGAGCGACTGCCGAGCACCGTGTCGAGGTGGAGGACGTCCGCCGCGGTAGTGCCCCGGATCCGGGCGGTGAGGAACTCCCGCCAGGTCGGACCGGTGGCGGAGCAGCCGGTGGTGATGACCGCGGTCAGCGCGTCGAGGCCGGCGAGGAACCAGGCGTGCTCGCGGGTTTCGCGGACGCCGTCGAGGAAGTCGGTGGTGGAGCGGGTCCTCGCCGAGGGGCCGGCAGGCGTCCTGCCCGGCGCCGACGACCACGGCGGCGGCCGCCATCAGCACGAGTGAGCGGCCCATGCCCAGGGCGACGACGGCTTCGGGACCCTGCTGCACGGGCAGCCCCCGCTGGAGCCCGCCCACGGCGTGTCCGTCGTGCACTTCGCCGAACGCCGCCCCTTCCACCCGATGCGCCTGCACCACGAGCTGGTGACCGACGAAGAACTGGCGCCGGCCGACGAGTTGGGGTTCGTCGACCCCTTCGCCGAGTGGCACGACGAGATGGAGGAGTTGTGAAGCAGGGGGTCCACGTCGGGAGGACGTGATCTTCGCCGAGACGAACGGGTCACCCGGTCGTGTTACATTGCCGGTAATGAAAATCAATGCCAAAGTCGTCGGGGGGAAGGCGGCTCCACCCGCGCCGGTTCCCGGCGGCGAAGCGGTCCGGAGGTGGGGGAACGTCCCGGGCCGCCCGACGACCGCCGTCGGCGGCGTGGTCCTGGTGGTGGCGCTGCTGGTCTCCGTGTTGGTCGCGATCAGCCTGGGTTCGGCGGTGATCCCCTTCGGCGACACCGCGCGTTTCCTGTGGGCGGCGTTGACCGGGGGCGCCATCTCCGCCGACGAGGTGACGCAGTACCAGATCATCTGGCAGGTGCGCGCGCCCCGCGTCGTGCTGGCGGCCGTGGTCGGGGCGGGGTTGAGCGCCGTCGGCGTCGCGGTGCAGGCCATGGTGCGCAACGCCCTGGCCGACCCGTTCATCCTCGGGGTGTCCTCCGGCGCGTCGGTCGGCGCGGTGTCGGTCACCGTGTTCGGCGCGCTGGCGGGGTTCGGCATCTACGCGGTGTCGGTGGGGGCCTTCCTCGGCTCGCTCGTCGCGTCCGGGTTGGTGTACCTCGCGGCGCGCTCCGCGACCGGGGTCACCCCGCTGCGGCTGGTGCTGACCGGTGTGGCGCTGGCGTTCGGCTTCGAGGCGCTGATGAGCGTCATCGTCTACTTCGCCCCCGACAGCGAGGCGACCAGCACGGTCCTGTACTGGACGATGGGCAGCTTCGGCGCGGCGACCTGGGGTTCGCTGCCGGTGGTGACCGCGGTGGTGGTGCTGGTCGTGGTGGCGCTGCACCGGACCGCCCGCGGGCTGGACGTGCTGTCCTTCGGCGACGAGGGCGCCGCGAGCCTGGGGGTGGACGCCGACCGGCTGCGCAAGGGGCTGTTCGTGATCACCGCGCTGGCCACCGGGGCGATGGTGGCCACCAGCGGTGCGATCGGGTTCGTCGGCCTGGTCGTGCCGCACCTGGTGCGCATCGTGGTCGGCGCGGGCCACGCCCGGGTGCTGGTGATCGCGCCGCTGTTCGGCGCGGTGTTCATGGTGTGGGTCGACCTGGCCTCCAGGGTGGTGGTGGCGCCGCGCGAACTCCCCCTCGGGGTGATCACCGCGCTGGTCGGCGTCCCCGTGTTCGTCACGCTGATGCGCCGCCGCGGCTACCTGTTCGGGGGACGGTGACCGTGGACCTGGACGTGGACCGGTTGTCGGTGGAGCTGGCCGGGCGGGCGATCGTGGAGCAGGTCTCGCTGCGCGTCGACGGCGGTTCGGTGGTCGGGCTGGTCGGCCCCAACGGCTCGGGCAAGTCCACCGTGCTGCGCTGCGTCTACCGGGCGCTGCGCCCGCGCTCCGGCGTGGTGCGGGTGGGCGGTGCGGACCTCGGAGCGATGTCATCGCGCGAGAGCGCGCGCCTGGTGGCGGCGCTGACCCAGAACAGCTCGGGCGACCTGGACTTCACCGTGGCGGAGGTCGTCGCGCTGGGTCGTGCGCCGCACCTGAAGGGCAACGCGCCGCTGAGCGCCCGGGAGGTCGCGCTGTGCGAACGCGCCATGCGCCAGGTCGGGGTGGACCACCTGGCGCGGCGCAGCGTGCTCTCGTTGTCGGGCGGTGAGCGTCAGCGCGTGCTCATCGCCCGCGCGCTGGCACAGGAGCCCGAGGTGCTGGTGCTCGACGAGCCCACCAACCACCTCGACCTGCGCCACCAGGTCGACCTGCTGCGCCTGCTGCGCGACTCGGGGCTGACCGTGCTGGTGGTCCTGCACGACCTCAACCTCGCGGCGGCGGCCTGCGACCGGCTGTGCGTACTCTCCGACGGCGCGCTGGTCGCCTCGGGCACCCCGGCCGAGGTGCTGACCGAACAGGTGCTGCGCGACGTGTTCGGCGTGCGCGCTTCGGTCGTCGAGCACCCGCTGGACGGGGTGCCCCAGATCCTGTACTCGCTGGCGAACCACGCAGAAGAGGGAAGCGCACCATGAGAACACCCACCTCCGGCCGGCGACCCGCGGTCACGGCGATCGCGGCGGCGCTGTTGTTGTCCGGCTGCGGCGCGAAGGTCACCGACACCGGGGAGCAGGCGGCCACCGCGGTCGTCAACCGCTGCGGCGAGCAGGTGGAGTACCGGGTGCCGCAGCGGGCCGTGGCCTACGAGGGCGGCAGCGCCGACAAGCTGTTCGCCCTCGGGCTGACCGAGCACGTGCACGGCTACGTCATGCCGCCCGCCAACCCGCCGGTCACCGAGTCGCCGTGGGCCGCCGAGTACGCGGAGGTCGAGTTCCTCAGCGACGACCTGCTCAACCGCGAACTCGTCGTCGAGGCCAAGGCCGACTTCGTCGTGGCCGGCTGGAACTCCGGGTTCAGCGACCAGCGCGGCATCACGCCGGAGATCCTCGACGGCCTGGGCGTGCAGAGCTTCATGCACACCGAGTCCTGCTTCAACTACCCGAACTTCCCCGAGCGCAAGACCCCCTTCGAGGCGCTCTACACCGACCTGGAGCGGCTGGGGAGGATCTTCCGGGTCGAGGACCGCGCCACCGAGGTCGTCAACGGGCTCAAGGCCAGGGTCGAGGCGGTGAGGTCGCGGGCGCCGCGGGGCGAGCCGGTGCCGGTCTTCCTCTACGACTCCGGCACCGACCAGCCCTTCACCGCGGGCAGCCAGGTGCCGCCCAACGACATCATCGCCTTCGCGGGCGGGCGCAACATCTTCGCCGACCTCGACGCGCGCTGGACCAAGGTCGGCTGGGAGCAGGTCGTCGAGCGGGAGCCGGAGGTGGTGGTGATCCTCGACTACGGCGACAAGCCGGCCCAGGAGAAGATCGACTTCCTCAAGTCCTCGCCCACCACCGCGAAGCTGCCCGCCGTGGTCAACGACCGCTTCTACGTCCTGGACTACAACGAGGGCATCAGCGGCCCCCGCAACGTCGACGGCCTGGAGGGGTTCGCCGAGTACCTGCGGGGCCTGCCGAACTGAGGTGGGGAGAGGTCCACGCGCGTGGGCGTGGGGGGTTACCGGTGGTCGCCCGCGTCGGGTGGTGAGCGCGTTCACCCGGGCAGCAGGTGCGAGGC
>NZ_JBHWIE010000140.1:0-13540 GCF_042732085.1 Actinosynnema sp. NPDC059797 | reverse complement strand
GCCGCGACGCGAGCCCCACCCCCCGCGCCGCAGGTGCGAGGTCGGGTGCGGTCCGGCGGTCGCGGGCAGCACGGGCCACCCGGCCGTCGCCGCGACCGCCTGCAGCGCCGGATCGTTCGCGATGACGTGAGGCCGGCCCACCGCCTGGAGCATCCCCAGGTCCGTGTGGTGGTCCCCGTACGCCGCGCACCGGGCCGGGTCGACGCCCAGCGCGGCCATGGTGGACCGGACCGCGGCCGTCTTGTTCCGCCCGATCATCGGCGTCGGCACGTCGCCGGTGTAGCGGCCGAGGGCGTCGACCACGGGCTCGCTGCACAGGGCCAGGTCGGCGCCCAGGTCGGCCATCAGCGGGTCGAGGACGGGGCGGAACGACCCGGTCACCAGCACCACGCGGTCACCCGCCGCCCGGTGCGCGGCCATCGCGGCCACGGTCGCGGTGACGAACGCGTCCGGGCGGCGCCGGTACCGCTGGTACCACTCGGCGCCCACCGCGCGGACCTCGGCGGCCGGGACGCCGGCGAACCGGCCGTAGTAGGACCGGTTGATCTCCGTGCGGTCCACGCCCGCGTCGGCCATGGCGCGCACCTGGCGCATGACCTCGGCGTGGGCGCTGCCGTCGTCGCCGTGCTCGGCGAGCCAGAAGGCGAGGAAGTCGAACATGCTCTTGACGCGGATCACGGTCTCGTCGACGTCGAAGAACGCGATCCCGGAACTGGTATCCACGGTAGACTGTCCTTTCCGGACTTAAAGGGTGGTTCGACCTGGTGGTGCGCTGAACAGCGGCCCGCCGCCGCCCGCGCCGAGGGGGCTGACGAGCGGCGGCGGACCGTCCCCGGTCAGCCGACCGGAGCCTCCAGGCGCTCGGCGGGCGCGGTGGCGGGCGACTCGGTGCGCTCGCCGGCGACGTTGACCAGCACCGCGACCAGGCTGACGATGATCAGCAACGTGAGGTGGACCTGCTGGACCTGCCCCATGAACAGCCAGTACCCGAACCACATGCCACCGGCCAGGAAACCCGCGGGCAGCACCAGCGCCGCCGCCAGACCCCGGTTGGCGCGACGGGTGAACTCCTGCGGCCGCCCCGCACCGCGCAGCGCGCGGACCCCGGCGGGCAGCGACCGCGCCAGCAGCACCACTATGAACGCCTCATATAAGATCACCCCGACCAGGGCCGCCGCGGCCAGGCCGCCGGGCAGCGCCCGCCACTCCAGGCCGTTGCCGCGCACCGGGTCCTCCAGCAGCGGGCGCATCTCGAACATCTGGCGGATCAACGCCTCGTTGGTGCCGAAGTCGGTGATGTTGTTCAGGGTGATCAGGCCGAGCCAGACGGTCAGCCAGGCGGTCGCGACCAGGCGGATCAGTTGCAGCGCGCGACCGGGCACGTGCTCGTTCATGGTTCCGGGCTCCTCGGGGAAGAGGTTTCAGGTCAAGGGGTTGGGCGAGTTCGCGGACTGGGCGAAGGCGTGGACGCGGACCTCCCCCCACACCCCCGCGGTGGTGAACGGGTCCTCGGCGACCCAGCGCTCGACCTCGGCCCGGTCGGCGGCCCACAGCACGATGAGGCTGCCGACCGGGGTCCGCCCGTCCTCGCCGACCAGGGGCCCGTAGCAGGCCGGTCGGGTCGTCGAGGCGCGCAGCCGGGCCGAGTGCGCGGGCCGGGCCAGCTCCCGAGCCGCCGCGGCGCCGGGGGCGTCGAGGCAGTGCACGACCCAGAGCGAGTTCGTCACGCCGTGCCCGCCAGCACCGGCTGCTCGACCAGGTGGCGCTTCACCGCGGCCCGCGCGGCCATCGCCTCCTGCTTCTCGCTGAAGCGCTCCGGGATGACCCGGTACTCCGCGCTCACCACCGCCGCCACCGCGTCCGACTGCACGAACTCGACGCGGCAGCGGAACGTCCGCCCGACCGGCGAGTTCCGCACTTCGAGCAGCCGGTAGACCAGCGCGGTCGGCAGCGGGAAGACGTAGCTGTGGAAGGACGAGGCGAAGTCGTTGATCACGAAGCGGGTCCGGTCGGTCCCGTCGACCAGGAACTTCTCGGTGACCGCGGTCCAGGTCTGGCGGGCGGCCTCGGTCAGGGCGATGGCGGGGATGTGCTGACCGGTCAGGTGGTCGTCGAGGGTTTCGGTGTTCTCGTCGACGACCAGCGGGGCGGTGAAGGTGCGGTCGTCGACCTGTTGCGGCTCGCCGATGAGCACGTTGCGCGGGTCGCGCTTGTGCGTCAGGCGCTTGTCGACGAACCCGGCGTGCCCGTGCAGCGAGACCTGCCCGCCGGTGCGCGCGGCCAGCTCGGACAGCTCCGCCAGCTGCGCGGCGGTCAGGCCCTGTCCGACGGTGACGGCCAGCGGTGTGCCGTCGTGCCCGCGCAGCCGCCACAGCAGCGCGGACACGGGGATGGTGCCCCGGTTGCCCAGGAACTCGGCGAAGCGGTCGCCCACGACGACCAGCGACTCGTGCGACATCGGTGCGACTCCAGGTGGTTGGCTCGATCGGTGGGTCAGCCGGCCGCGGCGAGCGCGGCCTCGTAGGCGCTGACCATGTCGTCGACCGTGCGCACGGCGGAGAGCTCCAGGTCGGCGGCGAACGGGTCGACGCCGAGCTCCAGCTCCAGGGCGACGATCAGCCTGGCCAGCATCAGCGAGCTGACGCCCAGCTCCGGCAGCTGCTCGGCGCCGGTGATCGCGGGCGCGTCGCCGGACTCGGCCAGCAGCGCGGTGATCTGCTCGTGGACCAGGGCCCGGACCTCGGTGGTGGCTAACACGTGATTCCTCCGTCTACGACGATGGTCTGCCCGGTCACGAACGACGACCGGGGCGATATCAGGAAACCGGCGACGTCCGCGACCTCGCGGAGCTCGGCCAGCCGGCCCAGCGGCGTGCGCCGCCGGATGCGTTCCCGGTTGGTCTCGGTGACCTCGCCGGTGAGCGCGCTGTCGAAGAACCCGGGCACGAGGGAGTTCACCCGGATGTTGAGCGGGCCCAGTTCGCGGGCCAGGCCGCGGTTGAAGCCGTCGAGGCCGGCCTTGGCCGCGGCGTAGGCCGCCACGCCCCGGTAGCCGCGGATGGCGTTGATCGAGGACACGGTGAGGATGACCCCGCCGGTCTTCGACATCACCCGCGCGCACGCCTGGGTCAGCACGATGGGCGCGAGCAGGTTCACCGTGAGCGAGCCGTCGATCTGCTTGCCCGGCGTGGTGAGCAGCAGTTGCTGCGGCGGCAGCACGGCCGCGTTGTTGACCAGCACGTCGATCCGGCCGAAGCGCCGGGTCACCGCGCGCACGAAGCCGCGCAGCGCGTCCTGGTCGGTCATGTCCACCTCGGACCAGTGGAACCCGTCCGGGTGCTCGGCCGCGCACCGCTCGGTGAACTCGTTGGCGGAACGGCTGAACGTGGCGACCCGGTAGCCGTCGGTGAGCAGCCGCGACACCAGCTCCCGGCCGAGGCCCCGGCTGCCGCCGCTGACCACGGCCACCCGGCCCGACCCGTCGGTCGCGGGTCGCCCGTCGGCCACGGGGTGCCCGGTGGTGGTCATCAGGCGCTCCGGATCTTCTTGAACCGCTCCGAGTGCTGGGCCTCGGTGGCGATCTCGACGACCGCGGGCACCTTGTAGGACTCCAGGCGGCGCGCGCAGAACTCGCGGACCCGGCGGTTGAGCGCGACCCGGTCCTCCGGCTCGATCAGGGTGACCACGGCCTTGACGACCATGCCGGTGACCGGGTTGGGCTTGCCGCTGACCGTGGCCTCGGCGATGTTGTCCAGCTCCAGCAGCACCGACTCGATCTCGCTGGGGTAGACCTTCTCGCCGCCGACGTTGATCAGCTCGGACTTGCGGCCGAGGATGCGGACCCACTCCCCGTCGACCTCGACGGCGTCCTGGGTGTTGAAGTAGCCCTCCTCGTCGAACGGCGCGGGGGCGTTGAGGTAGCCCAGCATCGCCATCTCGGAGCGGATCCACAGCACCCCGTCGACGATCTTGTGGGCGAACCCGGCGTCGCCGAGCTTGACCCACAGGGTGTCGTCGCCGCGCGAGCGGGTGGGGAGGATGCCGAGCTCGGACAGGCCGTAGGTCTGCTTGAACCGCACGTGCGGCAGCCGGGCGTTGAGCGCCTTGAGCGTCTGCAACGGCATCGGCTCGGTGCCGTAGGTGATCATCTTCAGGCTGCTGGTGTCGTGCCGCTCGTGGGCGCCGGAGAACAGCACCATGTTGAGGAAGGTCGGGGTGGTCGGCAGGACCTCCACCCGGTGGCGCTCGATGGCCGCGAACACCACGTCGGCGGTGCGGTCGGCGACGGTGACGACGGTGCCGCCGTTGACGAGGGTGTGCATCAGGGTGTTGACCCCGCCGATGTGGTCGAGGTTGAGGAACGACAGGATGCGGTTCGGCCTGCGCCTGCCCTCGTAGCGGGCCAGGACCTTCTCGAAGTCGAGCACCGAGGCCTTGCTGCGGCCGGTGGTGCCGGAGCTGAACAGCACCAGGCCGGGGCGGCCCGCGGCGCGCAGCCTGCCGTACAGCTCGTGCTCGGCGCGCACCCCGGTGCGCTCGAAGGACCAGTCGTCGCCGTCGACGGTGATGGTGGCCTCGACCTCGGCGACGGCCAGGAACTCGGTGCGCTTGGCGGCCGGGACCGCCGACAGCGGCACCACGATCGCGCCGCGGGCGATGAGCGCCAGCAGGCCCGCGCAGCCCTGGGGGGAGTAGGGACCTTCGAGGGTGACGACGTCGCCGGCGCGCACACCGCGCCCGTCGAGCCTGCCGTCCCAGACGTCGACCAGGCGCCGCAGGTCCGCGTGGCTGTGCGTGCGGCCGTCGAACACGACCGCGTCGGCGTCGCCGAAGGCGCCCATGGCCTCGATCAGGCGGTGCGCGTGCGGCGCGTCCACCCGGTGCGCGGTGGTGGTTTCCATTCTCGGCTCCCGATGGTTGGTGATTCCCCGTTCTCACTTCCACCCAGAACACTATGGATCGCGACTATTGCCGACAATTGCCCGATATCGACCACGATCGGTGTAGTAATACGGGGGTGCCCGTTCGGGCACCCCCGCCGGTTGTGGCGGGCGCCACATTCGCCGAATCGGTTCGAACGCCACCGCGGCCCGAAAAGCAATGAGGCGGGACCCGACCACGGGTCCCGCCTCTGAATTCAACCGATGCGACCGCTTCCCCCGAAGTCACGGGCCGCGCCTACAAGGCGACCGCGGCCGGCTGCACCTCGCACAGCCCCAGGCCGAGGGCGAGCGCTACCGCGCCGGTGCGGTTCGCGCAGTCCAGCTTCGCCAGGATGTTGGCCACGTGCCGCTTCGCGGCGTGTTCGCTGACCACCAGCCTGCGGGCGATCTGCCGGTTGCTCATGCCCTGCACCAGCAACGTGAGCACCTGCTGCTCCCGCGAGGTGAGCCGGGGTTTGCGGGGGACCGCCGCCTCGGCGCCGTCCGCCTGGGCGAGCAGGGCGCGGGCCAGCCGCGCCGGGATCGGCATCTCACCGCGCGCCGCCGCTTCGAGCAGCGCGGGCACCGTGTCCGCGGCCAGCTCCGTGGTCAGCAGGAACCCCACGGAGGGGCACTGGGCCAGCCGCCCGGCGACCGCGGTCGAGGCCGTGTCGTCCGGGTCGACCAGCAGCAGCACCCGCAGCCCCGCGCCCGCCGCGTCCAGCAGCACCGCCGGGTCCTCGACCTCGCGGACGGCGGCGACCAACAAGGACCGGGCCTCCCGCGCGGCGGTCACCGCGCCGGGCAGCGCGTCGTGGTGGCGGATCGCCCCGCCCCACCCGGCCGCGTCCAGAATGCGCTCGATACCGAAGCGCTGGATGTCGTTGCGGATGACGACGACCAGGTCGGTACGAGCGCTGTCTAAAGCACGTGTGTTCATCTCGAGTTCCCCCTCGGCTGATTTTCGCGGTGCAGCGGTTTGCCACGTGTGGACCGGAACCGCGCTCACGGTCGGAGCGCCTCGATGCGCATCCGGGCTGCCACTTCCCTCGCTCTACCAGCGGGTATGGCCTGCGTTGAACGTAACCGACCGAACCTGGAGTGTCAACCAACTGGATGGTTGGGTTAAAGGAACGCATCGTTTAGCCTGGAAGGATGACAACGACGAAGGCCTCGAACCCCACCCGGGAGCGACTGCTCGCCGCCGCCCGTGAAGAGTTCTCCCTGCACGGCGTGGCGGGCGCGCGGGTCGACCGCATCGCCGAGTCCGCCGGCGTCAACAAAGAGCGCATCTACGGCCACTTCGGCAGCAAGGACCGGCTCTTCGACGCGGTGGTGGCCGCCGCGCTGGACGAGATCGCGGCCAGCACCCCGCTGACCGAGGACGGTGACCCGGCCGAGTACGTGGGCCGGGTCTACGACTTCCACCGCAGCGACCCGACCCTGCTCCGGCTGCTGCTGTGGGAGGCCCTGCACTACCGCGAGACCCCCCTGCCCAACGAGGGCGAGCGCGCCGAGCACTACCGGCGCAAGGCGGAGACGCTGAGCCGCAGCCTGGGCAAGCCGGTGTCCCCTCGGGTCGCGGCCACGCTGCTGACCCTGATCGGGCTGGCGGCCTGGCCGATCGCGGTGCCGCAGATGGCCCGGTTGATCATCGGCGAGCCGACCGACGCCCCGGAGTTCGCCGTGCTGATGCGCGCGCACCTGGTGGAGTTCGCGCGCAAGGCGCTCGCCGCGGAAGGGCACCAGGGCTGAGTTCCCGCATCCACCCAACCAACTAGATGGTTGACATCCAACTAGTTGGTTGGTTCCATGGTTCCCATGTTGCGACTACCCACCAGAGATGCGCACGCGCGCCCGGCCGTCTCGCGGTCCCCGGCGGACGGGGCACGGGCACCGTTCGCACCACCCCTCTTCGTGCTGTGCCTGACCGGAGTCCTGGTCGTGGGGCAGCTCTACGCCGTGATCCCCTTGTACGGCCGGCTGGCCGAGTCCTGGGACGTCTCCTCCTCCGCGGCGGGCTGGACCGCGACGACCTTCGGGCTGGGCTACGCCGCGGGCTTCCTGCTGTTCGGCCCGCTGGCCGACCGGTTCGACCGGCGCGGCCTGCTGGTCGTCGGACTGGTGGCGACCGCGGTCACCACGGCCGCGGTCGCGGCGGCCCCCGACCTGACCACCGGGAGCGCCGCCCGGGTGGCCCAGGGCCTGGCGGCGGCGACCTTCGCCCCGGCCGCCTTCGCCTACGTCGCGCGGCACGTCGACCCGGACCGCCGGGTCACCGCCATGACCTGCCTGACCAGCTCGTTCCTGTCCGCCGGCGTGCTCGGGCAGGTGTACTCCCAGCTGCTGTCGGGACTGGGCTGGCGGGCGGTGTTCGCGATCTCCGGGATCGGCCTGGTCGGCTGCGCGGTGCTGGTGCGCCTGACCCTGCGGCGGGACGCGGGCACCGGGTCGGCCTCGCTCGGCTCGGTCTACCGGACCATGGGCGGGCTGACCTCCAACCCGGTCGTCCTGCTGCTGCTCGGGGCCACCGCGACCGTGCTGAGCAGCTTCGTCGCGGTCTATACGGCGCTGCAGCTGGCCGGCCCGGTCGGCATCGCGGGCGACAACGGCGCGCTGCTCGGCCTGCGGGCCAGTGCGCTGCCGGCGATGGCGATCGTGCCGCTGGCCACCCCGCTGCTGGTGCGGCTGGCGGCCGGCACCCGGGTCGCGGCGGCCCTGGCCCTGGCGGCGGTCATCGCCGCCCTCACCGCGCTGGTCTCGGGCGGCGGCGGACTGACCCCGGTACTGACCGGCCTGCTGCTGTTCCCCCTGGTGCTCGCGGTCGTGGTGGCCGCGCCCGCGCTGGTCGAGGCCCTGGGCGCCCAGGCGGGCCCGGCCCGCGGCGCCGCGGTGGCGCTCTACACCTTCGCCCTGTTCGTCGGCGCCAGCCTGGGGTCCCCCCTGGCCTCGGCGCTGCTGGACGCCGACGTCCTCGGCGGCGGCTTCGCCGGCGTGGTCGCGGTGGTGTCCGGGTTGTTGGCCGTCGGCGCGGCACTGGCCGCGGCCGCTCACCGAAAGGCGGTCCGGTCGTGAACCGCAGGGTCCTGGCCTGCACCGCGGCCGCGCTGCTCGCGGCGGGGTGCTCGACGGAAGCCACCGTCGACCCGCGGCAGGCGGGCAGTCCACAGCAGACGACGGGGAGTGCCGTGCCGACCGAAGTCCCCATCACCGCGAACGACGCGGCCGCCACGGCGATCGCCGCCCTGGCCCGCACAGGGACGTCCGTCCCGGACGGCTGGCGCCCGGTCTCGATCCGCCACGAGTCCCACGACGGCCGCCCGGTAGACGTGGTCCGGTTCCAGCGCGACGAACCCGCGCGCCCCGGTGGCGAGCACATCACGGTCGTCGTCGACGAGGAGGCGACCCTGCTCGGCTACACCCGCATGGTCGCCGACGCGCCGGCCGACCCGGGGGACGCCGATCGGGCGCGTGAGCGGGCCCTGGCCTGGCTCGACGGTTTCGCCGCCGACTACGCCACCGGCCTGACCGTCGCCTGGGTCGACCGGCACGACGAGACCGTCGTGGACCCGACCGGCGCGGAACGGGTCGTGACCGGCATGAAGGTCAAGGCACACCACGACGACGGCCTCTACGCCTGGGTGATCGTCGACGGCGCCGGCCGGGTCGTCACCTACGAGCGCGACATCCGCTGGGACGGCCGCGCGGGCAGGCGCGGCACCGAGATGTGGCTGCACGACAAGTGGATCGCGGCCCACGACGACCCCGCGGCGCCACGTCCGGAAGCCCCCTACGCCGTCGTGGGCTGATCCGGTGCGGTGGTGCCCTTCCTGCCGGTCAGACGGGACCCTTCCCCCGCCCCGTCTGACCGGCGCCCGTGAGCACCGGCGCGCGCGACGGCGTCCTTCAGCCACCTCGCGCCCCTTGAGGTGACGCTCTGTGCCTCGGTAACGTCCCGGTAATCCCAGGGGAGTGCGCCTCCCCGCTGTCGGTGTACCAGGTGAACGTCCGTGTGGCGGGGAGCTGCCGCACCCCACCGGCCTGATCCGCACCGGGCGGTCGAATTCGCCGGAAGACTGTCCAGGCGTTGTACGCTGCGCCCGGGCAACTGCCCGGCATCACCGGTCGACGTCGGATCAATCGAAATATCGGAGGGCGATGAACCTCGAGCAGCGGGTCGATGACGAAGGCCTGCTCGTGCTGCACGCCGTGGATCTGACCGATGTCACCTTCCCCGCCGAAAGAATAAGATCCCTGGGTATCGGCGTCGGCAGCAGGCTCGTCCGTTGCGACCTCCGCGGACTCAGGCTCGAAGGAGGCGGTTTCGGTAGCGGTTCCGAGATCAGCCGGTACGAAGACTGCGTGTTCGACGGTTCACGGCTCGTGGGCACCCTCCCCGGTCGCGCCACTTTTGTCAGGTGCTCATTCAGGGACGTCTCCTTCCGTCAAGTGTTCTTCCAGGATGCCGAATTCGTGGACTGCGTCTTCAGTGGGTCGATGGAGAAGGTCGTTTTCAATGCGAAGCCCACCTCGGCAGAGCAGTTGGGTAGGGTGAAGAACGTCTACCGTGGTAACGACTTCACGCATGCGGAGATGTTCGACGTAACTTTTCGAGGTGGTGTCGACCTGGATCTCCAAAAGCTGCCGAGGGATCCTCGTCTTGTAATCATAAAGAACGCCGGACGTCGGATCGAAAGGGCTTTCGAGTTTTTCTCCAGAATGCCTGACGGACCTGTTCGGCGCAATGCTACGATGGTTCTTGAACTGCTGATGGAGGAATGTGACAATGGGCAGGACGACCTGCTCGTGAGTCGCGAAGTACTTGGTGAGAACGCTATGCTCCTGATCGAAGCCATCGGCGACTCCGCCAACAGCGACAACATCATCACTACGTTCCGGACTGGCAGGTGACATGCCCTTCTTCACCTTCTCCGTGGACGACGACCCACCTCACAGCGGTTTCTCCCTGGGGCACTTGGACGTCTCCGGCAGTCACGGAACCGCCACCACGAGAGGGCACGTCCCGGACGAGCGGTTGATGGCCTACCTGGCCGCAGCGCAACTGCTGTGGGACGTCCGGGTGTTGGTCGACGCAGGTCGGGGCAGGAGGAAGTTCGTCGGGACGGACTCGAGCTTCACCTTGTTCTTCAGGCTGAGGAAGGCCAAGGTGGAGACGCTGCACGGCGGGCAGGTCATCGACGTGTCCACCGTGGACGACCTTCGGGCGGCGGTCTTGGACGGTGCCCGCAGCCTGTACGAGTTGGGCTTCGCCGAGATCGAAGAGGACCGCGAGCCGTTGGACGACTTGTCTTCCGCGATCACGAAGTACGAGAGCTGGCGCCCCTCCCGCTTCTGACGGGCACAGCGCTGAGATCGGGTACGGCCGCCACGTCGCTGCCGTTCGGCAGACCTGTCACGCCCATCCGGGACCCCGGGAGGACGGACGGCACGACCCAGGTGGTCGTGCCGTCCGGTCGAACAAGGGGGTCACCGGCGCGGACCCCCGCGATGTCTGCCGCGCACACCGGACTCGGCTGACGTCCCGGGGCCTGTCAGCGACGCCGTTTCCTCACGATCCCCTTCGCCCTCTTCTCGGCGATGGACTTGCGGCCGAAGTAGACCACCCCCGTGATGACGACGGCGAGCCACAAGGGGATGGACACCGCGAGCGGGATGATGCGGTTGATCAGCAGGAACAGGGTGACGGCGAAGGCGACCAGGTAGGTCGTCCACGCGGTGGCGTCCCTTGTCATCGGTCTCGTCTCCCGGGTGTCAACAGGTGAATGTGGCCGCCACCCCGATCCCGATGCTCATCCCGAGGAAGAACCACCCGCCCGCACCGGCGAACAGGGCGAGCCCCGCGATCCCCACGCCGGTCGACATGCCGACGGCGGCCAAGCTGCAGACGGTGGTCTGGCTGAGGGCGCCGGTGGGGTCGCTGTTGTTGATCGGGTCGCCTTGGGCGTAGTTGTAGGGGTTGGGTTCCTGTCCGGTGGGGTCGGGGGAGCGGAAGCGGGCGTAGGACGGGTCGTAGACGCGGTGGCCCAGCAGGTGGTGACCGCGCTGGAGCTGGTAGGCGCCCAGGTAGCGGAACGGGTTGGCGTTCGCGGCGGCGCCCGTGGCGGTGACCACGCCGTAGGGGCTGTAGCTGTACTCGGCGGCGAGGTTGCCGTTGGCGTCGACCAGGGCCAGGACGCTGCCCTGGTGGTCGGTCACCGCGCCGTAGCGGGTGCCGGCCGGGGTGGTGAGGGTGACCAGCAGACCGTCGGGGTCGCGGCTGTAGCCGGTGCGCTGGCCGTTGTCCACGGTCTCTGTTACCCCCAACGCCGTGCGGGTGAACACGTGGGTGACCTGGCTGCCGCCGGTGGGGGTTTCGACGATGGTGCGGGGTTGCGTCTGGTCGCCGGTGTCGTAGGCGAACTCCATGACGCGGTTGGCGCCGAGGTCGCCGGTGAGCAGCTGGTTGGTGGGGCTGTAGGTGAAGGAGGAGACGGGGTTGGTGGTGGACTTGTAGTTGCCCGCGCCGTCGAAGGCCGCGTTCACGTCGTTGATCTTGGTGTACTGGTCGGCGGCGTTGACGGTGTAGGTGCGGCCCTCGCCGGAGAGCACGTTGGTGGCGTTGTCCAGGGTGTAGCTGCCGGTGCCGGCCCGGGAGAGGCGACCGAGGGCGTCGTAGGCGTAGTCGGTGACGACGGTGGAGGCGGAGCCCGTGACGGTCTTGGCCTGGATCTTGTCGGTGTCGGTGCCGTCGGGGCGGGTGTAGCGGTAGGTGAACTCGCGCAGGGGGAACGCCGCGTTCGGCACCTGCCGCACCCTGATCGAGGTGGTGCGCCCGGAGGCGTCGTAGCCGGTGTCCTGCACCGCCTTGCCGCCGGGGAAGGTGGTCTTGGTGCGCCGGTCGTTGTCGTCGTGCTCGAACGCGGTGGTGCCGCCGTGCGCGTCGGCCAGCGAGGTCAGCCGGTCGGCGGCGTCGTAGTGGTAGGTGGCGGTGCCCGACGGGGTGGTCAGGGTCTTGAGGTTGCCGACCTTGTCGTAGGTGTAGGCCACCGCCTCGGTGCCGCGGGTGACCGAGGCGAGCTGGTTGCGCCCGTCGTAGGTCATGGTCCGGGTGACGCCGGGGACCTGGGTGGAGGTCAGGTTGCCGTTGGCGTCGTAGGTGTTGGCCTGCCGCACCGTGCTGCCGTGCTTGACCGACACCACCCGGTCGAGGCGGTCGTAGGCGTAATCGATGCGCACGCCGTTGCCGTCGGTGACGCTGGTGACCCGCGAGAGCGAGTCGTAGGTGTAGCCGGTCGTGCCCATCGGGGCGGGCGGGGCGACGGTGGTCAGGTTGCCCGCGGTGTCGTAGCCGTAGGTGGTGGTCGCGCCCTTGCCGTCGGTGCGGGTGGCGACCAGGCCCCGGCTGTCGTAGGTGTAGGTCTCGATGTCGGCGTTCAGGCCGGTGGAGCGCACCTTGGTCAGGTTGCCCCGGCTGTCGTACTCGCGGGTGCCCTGGTTGCCCGAGGCGTCGGTGACCTGCGTGGGCAGGTACGGGTGCGCTGAACTGGTGTAGCCCACCGCGGTCGTCGCGCCGGTGGGCAGTTCGGTGCCGATGAGGTTGTTGAGCGGGTCGTAAGAGTAGGTGGTGGACTGCGACAGGGCGTCGGTGGTGGTGTTGACGTCGCCGTTGGCGGTCCAGGTCCGCGACTGGGCGTGCCCGAGCGCGTCGGTGGCCTTGGTCTGGCGGCCCTCGTCGTCGAACTCGTGCACCGCGGCGTGTCCGTTGGCGTCGGTGACCGTGGTGCCGTTCCCGTAGGCGTAGGTGGTGGTGGCCGTCGTCCCGCCGGCGAGAGGCTTGGTCAGCGACGTGACCCGCTCGTTGGCCCACCCGAGGGTGTAGACGCCCCCGCGCGCGTCGGTGAGGCGGGTCAGCAGGCCCTCGTCGTCGTACTCCAGCGCGACCTGCTCGCCGTCGCGGTCGGCGAACCGGGTCAACTCGCCGCCGTCGTAGGTGAAGCCGCCGAACGACGACCCGGACGGGTCGGTGATCGCGGTGATGCGGCCGTCGTCGTTGGTGGCGAAGGAGGTGACGCGCCCCTGGGAATCGGTGATCGACGCCGTCTCGCCGTCGGGTGTGTAGTGCATCGTGTTGGTGTTGCCGTTGCGGTCGGACTGCGAGGTGAACCAGCCGTCGGCGTCGAACCGCCACTTCTCCTGCGAGTCGTGGAAGGTCAGGGTGAACGTGCCGTCGGCGGCCTTGGTGAGCGTGGCGTCGATGCCGGGCGGCGAGGTGTAGCCGCCGCCGGTCCGCTCGTCGAAGCTCAGGCAGTAGCCGTTGGGACCGAACAGCTCGACGCTGCCGTTCCACAACCACAACCCCACGCCGCTACCGGTGCTGAGCTGCCAGTTGCCGAAGTCGTCCGAACCCCAGCCCTGGCTGTTGTAGACGTGGTCCACCGACAGGTCCAGCCCGGTGCCGGGCAGCGTCAGGTCACGCGCGACGACCATGACGTTGCCGTTGGACAGGTTGACCGACAGTTCCAGCCGATCGCTGATCCGGTGTCGCTCCATCGGGTAGGACGGCAGCGCACCCGGCCGGTCGTAGGTGGTGCAGGCGATGGTCCGGGCCCCGACCTCGCC
>NZ_JBHWIE010000139.1:0-17904 GCF_042732085.1 Actinosynnema sp. NPDC059797 | reverse complement strand
GTGGTGAACGTCTCGAACGTGGCGGCGGTGGTCGTGGCGGCGACCGCTCTCACCGCGGTCAAGCACGGCGGGCGGGCCGCGTCGTCGTCGACCGGTGGCGCCGCGGACCTCGTCGAGCAGCTCGGCGTGCCGCTGGAGCTGACGCCGGACCAGGCCGCGCGGGTGGCCGCCGAAGCCGGGATCACGTTCCTGTTCGCACCGGTGTTCAACCCGGGTCTGCGCCACGTCGCCGCGGTGCGCGGGCAGTTGGGCGTGCCCACCGCGTTCAACGTCCTGGGCCCGCTGGTCAACCCGGCCGACCCGCGGCACCAGGTGGTCGGGGTCGCGGACGCGCGGATGGCCCCGCTGGTGGCCGACGTCCTCGCCGCGCGCGGGCGGCGAGCCCTGGTGGTGCGCGGCGGCGACGGCTTGGACAAGCTCACCACCGTCACGACGTCCCGGGTGTGGGCGGTGCGGGACGGCGAGGTCACGGCGTCGGTGCTGGATCCACGCGAATTGGGCATACCGCGCCCGGATCCCGCGGCGCTGCGCGGTGGCGCCGCCGCCGACAACGCCCGGATCGCCCGTGCCGCGCTCGCCGGCGAACGCGGTCCGGTGCGCGACGTGGTGCTGCTCAACGCCGCCGCCGCCCTGGTCGTGGCCGGGGATCCCGACGCGCCCCTCCTCGACCGGTTCGCCGGTGCGCTGGGGCGGTGCGCCGAGGCCGTCGACAGCGGGGCGGCCGGGGCGGCGCTGGAGCGGTGGGTCGAGGTCGCCGGGCGCGTGGCGCGGGGTCGGTGACGCGCGGGGCGCGCGGGTGTTCCCCAGGTCACGCGAGTCAGGCGGCGCACCCGGGTCGTCCCCGGCCGAGGATGGGTGCATGACGACCCACCCCGACACCAGGACCGTCCGGATCAGCGCGCCCGAGCCCGGCGGCAGTCCGGTGTCCGTGCCGATCCACCAGACCGCGATCTTCGCCTTCGACAACCCCGTCGACGTGGCCGCCGCCATGAGCGGGCCGACCGGCGCCTTCTCCTACAGCGGCTACGGCAACCCCACCGTGCGGGCGTTCGAGGACGCGATGACCGGCCTGGAGGGCGGCGCGGCGGCGCTCGCGACCGGTTCGGGGTCGAGCGCGATGTCCTCGGTGCTGCTGGCGGCCCTGCGCCAGGGAGACCACGTCATCGCGCAGAAGGCCCTCTACGGCGGCACCTACGCCGTGCTGCGGGAGCTGGCCTCGACCTGGGGCGTGGAGGTCACCTACGTCGACGCGGTCGACCCGGCGGAGCTGACCGCCGCCCTGCGGCCGAACTCGCGGGTGCTGGTGCTGGAGACCATCGCCAACCCGACCGGTCACGTGCCCGACCTGCCGGGGCTGCTCGGCGTGGCGCGGGAGGCGGGCCTGCTCGGCGTGGTGGACAACACCTTCGCCACGCCGCTGCTGTGCCGTCCGGTCGAGCACGGCGCCGACGTCGTCGTGCACTCCGCCACCAAGTACCTGGGCGGTCACCACGACGTGGTGGGCGGGGTCGCCGTGTTCGCCGACGCCGACCGCTACCGGCGGACCTGGGAGCGGGCCATCAAGTTCGGCACGGTCGCCGACCCGTTCACCGCGTGGCTCGTGCTCCGGGGGATGAAGACCCTGGCGCTGCGGGTGCGCCGGCAGTGCGAGACGGCCGGGCGCCTGGCGGCCCTGCTGGCGGACCACCCGGCCGTGACCGCCGTGCACCACCCGGGCCTGCCGTCCCACCCGAGCCACGCCCGCGCGACCGCCCTGCTCGACGGCGGGTACGGCGGCACGTTGGCGTTCGACCTGGCGGGCGGCGCGGAGGCGGCGCACGCGTTCATGGGCCGGCTGGAGCTGGTGCTCAACGCGGGGTCGCTGGGCGGCACGGAGACGGTGACCATGCACCCGGCCACGACGTCGCACCGGCACCTGGACGAGGCGGCGCTCGCGGCGGCGGGCATCGGCGCCGGCACGGTGCGGATCGCGTGCGGCATCGAGCACGTCGACGACCTGTGGGCGGACATCGCGCGCGCCCTGGGGTGAGGTCCGGGGTGGGCCGGGCGGCCCCGCCGGTGCTCGCGGCGGGGCCACTCGCGTCACCCGACCGGTGCCCCTGTGTAACCGGAGCGTCCGATCGGCCGATAGAGGCGGTGAGGGGACTGGGGGCTGTGATGGAAGGACCGGGTACGAGGGCCGACGGCGACGAACAGGTGATGACCTGGGTGTTGCTGGCGCTGATGGCGGCCGGGGCGACGAACGCCGTGGTGGCCGTGGTCGACGGGGTGACGTGGGCATGGTGGGTGGCCGCGCTGTGCCTGTTCGGCGCGCTGCTGGTCGGGTTGGTGGACTTCGGGGAACCGGACGAGGGGCGTCCGCGCGAGTTCGCGGGCAACGGGTCCCGCGAGCCCGATCCGAGGCCGGTGCGGTAGGCGGGAAAAGCGGTTCGCCCGGGTGACCGGTTCGGCGGTGTGAACGACTGCGCGCGCCCGCGACCGGTATTCCACGCGATCTTCCACGAGCCACGCGATCTTCCACGAGGGGGTCCGGTTTGTCCGGGACCTCGCGATTCAGGCCACCCGTCGAACCGTTGTCGACCGATCCCCGACCACTGCCCGATCAGGTGAATGCTAGGCCGTTTTCGCATGTCAACGGCTAGTTGCTACAGGCAGTGCAGAAAAACCACTTCTCTTACTACTCCGTTGTGCGACTATTGGTCCGTTCGAGCGGAACGAGGGGCCGCCGAACTGACTCAGCGCAGTGACGGGGGTCACTGGGGGGCTGAGATGGATGATCATCAGGGGAGGAAGATCGCCATGTCTACGACCGCTGAAACCGAATTCCTGGGGGAAGAGATCCCGACCGAGGCCGTCGAGGTCCCGGCCGCGGAGGAGGAGCGGCGCGAGGAGCACTCGCACCGGTCGGACGAGGAGCACACCCATGAGGGCGACGGCATGTCGCCCATGTGCACGGGTGGTGGTTGCGTCCACAAGACCGTGCTCTGACGCGTCAAAAGTGATGGCGATGCCCGTCGACCGGTCACCGGTCGGCGGGCATTGCCCGTGCGTGTCTTGTGATGTCATAGATGGGTGCCCGTCAACTCATCGCACGATGACGCCGGAGCCGTCCGCAAAGCACGCGAACTGCACCTCAGCGGGGTGGACGCGTCGTGCTCGGGGAGGCATCGAGCAGCGGTGCGGCTGCTGCGCCGGGGCCTGGCCCTGGCGAACGCGATCGACCCCGCGGACCCGGTGGTCCGGGGCGAGTGGCTGGTGACCCGGATCCGGCTGATGTCCACGCTGGCGGCGCTGACGGCGGAGGCCACCGGCCCGACCGCGGGTCTGGCCGGGCTGGCCCAGGTGCGGCCGCTGATCGAGCACGTGGCAGACCCCCTCCTCCAGGCGGAGCTGTGGGCCAGCGTCGAGCACAACCGCGGCCTGCTGCTGTTCAACGCGGGGTTCTTCGAGGACGCGCTCCTCGCCTTCAGCTCCGCGCTGGAGCACGGAGAGCGCAGGCTCGCGGCGGGCGACCTCGTGCCGTCCGTCGTCGAACCGGTCGTCAAGACCCTGTGGAGCCGTGGGGCTTCGCACACGAGGTTGGGCGCGATCGGCCCGGCGCGCCAGGACCTGACCAGGGCCATCGCCCTGGCGACCGAGCACGGGTTGTCGTCCAGGGCCGCCGACGCGAGCCACGCGCTGGGTCAGCTGGACCTGCGGATCGGGGACGTGCCGGCCGCCCTCCGGCGCTACGAGAACAGCGAGCGCGCCTACCGCGAACAGGCCCTCGACGTGCCGGCGCTGCTCGGCCTGCACCGGGCGCAGGCGTTGATGGCCGCCGGCCTGGTGGACGAGGCGGGCAGCCACCTCGGCGCCCTGCTCCCCGTCCTGCGGGCCGAGCACGACATCACCCGGAACCTGGCCGACGTGGAGCTGTACCGGGCCGTCGCCGCGTACATGACCGGCGACCTGGACCTGGCTCGGGCGATGGCCGCCTCGGCGCGGCAGCGGATGCGCCGCTGGGGGTGCGAGACTTGCGTCGCCAACGCCACGCTCATCGGCCTGCGCGTGGACACCGTGATGGCGTTGCGGTCCGGTCGCGTCCGCCGGTCCCTGCCCAGGAGGGTCCTGTCCTTCGCCGACGGCCTGCCCGCACCCAGGCTGGCCGAGCAGGCGGCGCTGGCGCGGACGCTGGCGGCGAGGTTGGAGATCCGCCGCGGCGACGTCGACGCGGCGGCGGCGATCCTCGACCGAGTGCCCCGGCCGGGCAGGCTCACCCCGATCGACCAGCGGATGCTGCGCCGCCTGTGCCGGGCCGAGCTGGCGGTGGCGCGTGGGGAGCGCGCGGCCGCGCTCGCCGAGATCAGGGCCGGGCTGACCGACCTCGACCACGTGCGAGACCGGATGGGCGGCCTGGAGCTGCTGTCGGGTACCGCGCTGCACGGCCGGGAACTGGCCGAGCTGGCCGTCAACCTGGTGCTGGCCGACGGGAACGCCCGGCGGCTGTTCGCCTGGTTGGAGCGGACCCGGGCGCAGACCTACCGCTACGAGCCGCTGACCCGCCTCGACGACCCGGAGCTGGCGGAGCGGATCGCCGAGGTGCGCGGCCTGGCGCAGTCGATCCACCAGGCGGAGCACAACGGCCACCCCACGGCGGCGCTGCGCAGCCGCTACGCCGAGCGCCTGCGCGAGGCGAACCGCCTCGGCTGGCACAGCGGCCGGTGGGGCAGGCCGCGCCCGGTCGCCGGGCTGACCGAGGTCATGGCGCAGCTGGGCGACCGCGCCCTGGTCAGCTACGCCTCGTCGGAGGACTCGCTGGTCGCGGTGGTCGTGCTGGACTCCGGCGTCCGGCTGGCCCGGCTCGGTTCGGCGGAGGCGGCCGCGGAGAGCGCCCGGATGCTCAACGCCGACCTCAACGCGGTCGCGCCGGACCACCTGCCGGAAGCGCTGGCGCGGGTGATGACGGCGTCGGCGCGCAAGCAGGCCGACCGGCTCGACTCGCAGCTCGTGCAGCCCCTCGCGGGGTTGATCGGCGACCGGGAACTGGTGATCGTGCCGACCGGGGCGCTGTATGCGGTGCCGTGGGGCGTGCTGCCGACGCTGCACGCGCGGCCCGCAGTGGTGGTGCCCTCGGCCACCGCCTGGTTGGCGGCGGACCGCGCCGAGCGCCGCGCCGACGAGCGGACGGTGTTGGTGCGCGGCCCGGGCCTGCCCGCGGCGGTCGGCGAGATCGACAAGCTGGGCGCGCACTACAGCACGGCCAGGCTGATGTCCGGCGAGGGCGCGGCGGTGTCCTCGGTGCTGGAGGCGCTGGACGGCGCGGAGGTGGCGCACCTGGCCGCGCACGGCGTGCACGAGCCGGAGAACGCCCTGTTCTCCCGGCTGGAGCTGAGCGACGGGCCGCTCTACGCGCACGAGATCACCGGGCTCGCCACGCCGCCGCAGCAGGTGGTGCTGGCGGCCTGCGAACTGGCCCTCAACCGCATCCGACCCGGCGACGAGCCGCTGGGGTTCGCCAGCGCGCTGCTCGCCAGCGGGGCGAAGACGGTGATCGCGCCGCTGAGCCGGGTCGGGGACCAGGCGTGCGCCGCCGCGATGGACGACTACCACCGCCGCCTGGCCGCCGGTGCGCGCCCGGCGGTGGCTCTGGCCGACGCGATCGCGGTCGACCCGATGCGCCGCCCGTTCGTGTGCCTGGGCAGCGGCCGGGGCTGACACCCGCCCGATCACGCCGGTTCCACCAGCTGCGGCACTTGCCGCCATCGATCACCGAGCCGGGTTTCCCGCGCCACGCCAGGCATGGCCGCGCCCCGCCCCAGTGCCTCACCCGATTCAGCGTTGCGGGCGGCGGGCACCCCGCGCTACCATGGCCACGTCCGGCGGATGTTGGCCATGCCTCCCGCGGGAAATTCTCCTCAGGCGCGAACCCACCTCTCGTGGCACACCGCCTTCACACCGGCCCCGTGCCCGCACGGGCCGCTCCGTCCGGGAAGGACACCACCCCGACCATGACCGCAACCCTGTCCAGGCAACAAGAAACCCCACTGTCCACTTCGGTCACCGGCGTCCTCGACGTCGCCGGCGCGACCACCTCCCTCCGCACTAGCGGCTACCTGCCCGGCCCGGACGACGCGGTCGTGCCGCGCTCGCTCGTCGAGCGGTTCGGGCTGCGGCGCGGCGACCTGGTGTCCGGCGCGGCCACCCCGCCCGCCGGCCGGCGCGGGCAGCCCCGGCTGACGCGGGTCGACGAGGTGAACGGCCTGCCGCCGGGCGCTCCGCGGCCCGCGTTCGCCGACCTGGTCCCGGTGCACCCCACCGAGCGGCTGCGCCTGGAGACCGGGCCCGAGGACCTGACCACGCGGGTGGTCGACCTGGTGATGCCCGTCGGCAAGGGCCAGCGGGCGCTGGTGGTGGCGCCGCCGAAGGCCGGCAAGACCTCCGTGCTGCGGGCCATCGCCCGCGGGATCGGCGCGAACCACCCCGAGTGCCACCTGATGCTGGTGCTCGTCGGCGAGCGGCCCGAGGAGGTGACCGACCTGCGGCGCGGCGTGGCGGCCGAGGTGATCGCCTCGACGTTCGACCGCTCCCCCGCCGACCACACCGCGATCGCCGAGCTGGCGGTGGAGCGCGCCAAGCGGCTGGTCGAGCAGGGCCGCGACGTGGTGGTGCTGCTGGACTCGCTGACCCGCCTGGGCCGCGCCTACAACCTGGCCGCGCCGACCTCCGGGCGCGTCCTGACCGGCGGCGTCGACTCGGGCGCGCTGCTGCCGCCCAAGCGGTTCCTCGGCGCGGCCCGCAGCGTCGAGGGCGGCGGGTCGCTGACGATCTTCGCCACCGCCCTGGTCGAGACCGGTTCGGTCGGCGACAACCTGATCTTCGAGGAGTTCAAGGCGACCGGCAACGCCGAGCTGAAGCTCGACCGCAAGCTCGCCGAGCGGCGGGTGTTCCCGGCCGTGGACCTGGAGCGGTCCGGCACGCGCCGCGACGAGCTGCTGATGTCGCCGGAGGAGCTGGCCGTCACGCACCGGCTGCGCCGGGCGCTCGACGGGCGCGACGCCGAGGTGCTGCTGGACGGCCTGCGCAAGACCCGCACCAACGCCGAGTTCCTGGTCCAGCTCGCCCGCGGCTGATCGGCTCGCCCCGGCGGGCTTACACTCCCGCACATGGAGACCACGAACCGGTGACGTCCCAGGCCCTGCTCCGCGAGCTGAACCAGGACGTGTGGGAACCCTTCCGGAGCGCTTACCGGGACCTCGACGCGGCGGGGTTCCTCGCCCTCCACGGCCCCGACCTGATCCGGGTGACCGCGGCGACCGGCGAGATCCGCGACCACGCCGGGTACACCGCCGACATCACCTCGTTCTTCGAACGGGTGGCCGCCAACGGCGACGCCATCGCCATCGAGTTCCGCTTCACCGAGCGCAACGCCTCCGACGGGGCATCGAGCGAACGCGGCCTGTTCCGCATCACCATGCGCCGCTCGGGCGTGCCGAAGGAGGTCCACGGCCACTTCCACGTCTTCTGCCGCAAGACCGACCGGTGGCGCATCGCGGTCGACTACGAGCCCGACGAGGACGACACCGCGACCGCGGGGGCGTTCGCCGCGGCCGCGGCCCAGGACGACCTCGCCGCGTTCGACCGGTGACGCGCGGGACCGGCCGGCCCCGGCGGGTCAGCCGCCCCGGCAGGTCCGGTGCCGGGTGATCCGGCAAACCTCGCGCACCTCGTCGTAGAACGAGTCGTCCACCGGCGCGTAGCCGTAGGAGTCGGCGTCGCCCAGCGGGCACTCGCCCTGGCAGAAGCCGTGGTCGCGCAGGTAGTCGGAGTTCGCCTTGTCCCGCAGCGCGGCCGCCAGGCTGTCCCGCACCTCGCCCGGCAGGTGGTCCGACACCGCGATCGGCGCGCCCGGGATGAGCCCCGACTCCCAGACCCGGGTGACGTCGCCCGCGCCGATCTGGCCGCGTTCCACCAGGTGCCGGTCCACCATCGCGTCGAAGGCGAACCCCACGTCGCACCGGCCGTTGACCACCGCCAGCACCGCCGCCTCGTGGCTGCCCGCGAACACCGCCCGCACGTCGGTATCCGGGTTGATGCCCAGCTCGGCCAGCGCCGCGCTCGGGTAGAGGTAACCGGCGGTGGAGGCCGCGTCGACGTAGCAGACCGCGCGGCCGCGCACGTCCGCCAACGACTCCACGCCGGACCCCGGTCGGGTCACGCCGTAGGCGTGGTACCCGGCCGGCAGGCCCTTCTCCTTCACCTGCGCCGCCACCACCGTGATCGGCGCGCCCCGCTCCTTGGCCATCACGTAGGACAGCGGGCCGAACGCGGCGAAGTCCACCTCGCCGGTCCGCACGCTCTCGATCAGGCTGTCGTAGCTGCTCGCGTCCTGCATCCGGATCTCCCGACCCGTCTCCTCCCGCAGCATCTCGATGGTCGTCCGGAACGCCTGGTACAGCGTCATCGAGTTGCCCACCGGGTTGGCGGAGAACACCAGCGGCTCCGACACCGGCTCCGGCCGCGGAGCCGTGCCGCACGCGGCCAGCAGCACCAGCACGACCGACGCGGCCCCGGTCCTGCGACGTCCCATCGCGATGCCCTCCCGAGCAGTAGGGCCGGTCCGGCGGGCACGCCGGTCCGGCACGTGAGCCGACCCGGAGGCCGGTCTAGCAGGTGGGCCGGTGGTCGAGGCCCGGCACGTGCTGCCGCCACTCCTCCGGGTCGAGCCCGCCGCCGCTGACCGCGCACGCCCGCTCCACCACGTCGCTGAGCGGGGCGATGTCCCACAGCAGGGTCGTCCCGTCCGAGCCCGCGGTCACCAGCAGAGCACCGTCCGGCGAGAACGCCAGCGAGTTCACCGCCCTGGTGTGCCCGACCAGGGGCCTGCCCAGGGGCCGCGGCCGGTTCGGGTCCGCCACGTCCCACAGCACCGCGCCGCCGCCGGCGTCGCCGACCGCCACCACCAGGCCGTCCGGGGAGAACGCCACCGCCGTCACCGACGACGTCCGCCCCGCCGACGGCCGGCCGAGCCGACGCGGGTTCCCCCGGTCACCGATGTCCCACAGCACCGTGGCGCCGTCCGCGCTGCCCGCCGCCACCACCCGACCGTCCGGCGAGAACGCCACCGCCGTCACCGCGTTGCTGTGCCCGGTCAACGTCGCCAGCGGCCGGGGCGGGTCCGCGGCCCTGTCCCACAGCACCACGGAGTTGTCCCCGCCCGCCGTGGCGTCCACGTCCCCCCACTCCGCCAGCGAGTTCAGCGACCGGCCCGCCGACCGGTCCCGACCCACCTGCCGGGGCTGCTCCGGGTCGCCGACGTCCCACCGCAACCGCACCCCGTCCGCGCCCGTGGTCACCACCGTCGACCCCTCGAACACCACCGAGGTCACCAGCACGTCGTGACCGGTCAGCGGTGGGCCGACCTGCCGCGGCCGCTCCACCAGGTCCCACAGGGCCGGGTCACCACCCGGGCCCGCCGTGACCAGCAGGGCGCCGTCCGGGCGCGGCGACACCGACGTCACCGGACCGCCGTGGCCCACCAGCGGCGCGCCCGACCTCGACGGCGCGCCCGGGTCCGCCACGTCCCACAGCACCGCCGCGCCGTCGTCCCCGCCCGTCACCAGCAGGTCCGAGCCGCGCACGAACGCCACCGCCGACACCACCCCGTGATGACCGGCCAACGGCACGCCGCGCCGTTGGCCCGAACCCACCTCCCACACGTCCGCGGTGCCGTCCGACCGCCCCGTGACCAGCAGGTCCCGCCCGTGCGAGAACGCCAACGACGACACCGCGCGCCCCGTGCCGTCCGCCAGCGGCCCACCCCGCCGCACCGGCCGCCCCGGGTCGACCACGTCCCACAACACCGCCGTCCCGTCGTCACTGCCCGTGGCCAGCACCCCCGCGGACGAGAACGCCAACGACGACACCCGGCTGGCGTGGTCGTCGAGCGTCGCCAGCACCGCCGGGGCCGGCCCCGTCACACCCCACAGCGCCGTCGACCCGGTCGACCCGCCCACCGCCAGCACCCGACCGTCCGGCGAGAACGCCAACGCCGTCACCGGCGCCCCGTGCGCCACCCGCCCCACCAGCCTCGGCGCGTCGGGCGCCGCCACGTCCCACAACGCCACCTCGCCACCGGACTCCGCCACCGCCAACACCGAACCCGCGCCCGCCGGGAACGCCAACGCCGCCACCGACCGGTCACCGCCCACCGCCGGCGGCGCGTCGAACCGGCGCGGCCGCAACGGGTCCGACACGTCCCACAGCACCACCCCGACGCCCGGACCACCGCCCACCGCCAACACCCGGCCATCCGGCGAGAACGCCGACATCGACCCACCACCCGGCAACGCCCCCGCGTACCGGGTCGTGATCAGCGTGTTCACCAACCCCGCGTGCGTCTCCGGCCCCGGCCGCAGGCGGTGGGCGGCCAACCCCAGCCGCAACGCCAACCGCGGCGAACTCCCCCGCGCCGCCTCCGCCTGCGCCACCAGCGCACGCGCCGCCGCCGTGTCGCGCTCACCCCGCGCGACACCCCACTGCACCCCCGCCACCACCGACGCGCCCAGCGCCAACACCAGCAGCACCGACAGCACCAGCACACCCCGTCTGCGCCGCCGGTGCTCCCGCCCCCGCACCTCGCCCGCCCGCAGCCGAGCCGCCTCCAGGAACTCCCGCGCCGCCGGCTCCAACCCCACCAGCGGCGCCGCACCACCCGCCGCACCCGACGGCAACCCCAACGCCGCCAGCGCCACCTCCACCCGGTCGGCCTCCCACAGGTAGGCCGCCGACCGCCCCTCCGCCTCCCACTCCGCCGCCGCGCGCTCCGCCGACCACGCCGCCTGCAACGCCCGCGACCGCTCCGCCACCGCCCTCTCCAACGGCTCCCACGCGGTGAACAGCGCCTCGTGCGCCACCCCCACCCAGCCGTCACCGCTCGCCGTCAGCAACCGCCGGTCGACGAACACCTCCAACGCCACCCGCAACGGACCCGGCAACCCCGCCACGTCCACCGGGCGCCGCCCCCGGTGCCCCGGCCCCACCAACCGCACCAGGCCCGACAACACCTCGTCCGACGACAACCCGCTGCGCGCCACCGCCCGCTCCAACGTCGCGTCGGCGTGCCGCGCCAACGCGCCGTGCACCCCGCCGATGACCCGGTACCGGTCCGCCGACAGCTCGTCACCCCGCGAGCACCCCGACGCCAACCGCCGCAACGTGAACGCCAGCAGCGGCAGCGCCTCACCGCTCCCGGTGTCCGCCACCAGCCTGCCCACCAGCTTCGGGTCGACGCCCAACCCCGCCACCCGCGCGGGCCCGGTGATGACCTCCCGCAGCACCTCCCGGTCCAACGGGGCCAGCACGTAAGCCCCCACCGACACCCCCGCCAGCGCCGGCAGCGCCCGCAGGTCGTCCAGGAACTCCGACCGCAACGTCGCCACCACCCGGACCGGCCCCTCCAGCGCCTCCCGCAGCAGCGCCGCCACCGCCTCCCGCTCCCCCTCCGGGACCCGGGTGAACAGCTCCTCCGCCTGGTCGACCGCCACCAGCAACCGACCACCACCCGCCCGCGTGGCCACCAGCTCCTCCGCCACGCGGCGCAACCCGTCCTCCGCGTCCAGCCGACCCCGCACCTCGTCGACCGACCACGCCAACCCCTGCCGCGCCGCCCGCGCCGCCAGCACCACCGCCAACTCCCGCCGCGGGTCCTCGCCCGGCAACCACGGCGGCACCACCAACCAGTCGTGCTCCAACTCCAACGACGGCAGCAGGCCAGCCCGCAACAACGACGACTTGCCCGACCCCGACGGCCCCACCACCGCCAACAACCCGCCACGCGCGTCCGCGCGCAGCAAACCCGCCAGCTCCCGCCGCTCCTCGTCCCGGCCGAAGAACAACCCGCTCAACGCCGACGTGAACGGCTCCAACCCCGGGAACGGGTTCTCACCGTCACGCCACCGCGTCCGGCCACCCGCCTCCACCTGCCGCAACGCCCGGTCGAGCCGCTCCCGCACCCCCGCCGCCGCGAACTCCGCGTACTGCAGGTGCTCCATCAGCGGGTGCACCACCCCCGCCTCCACCCGCAACGGCAGCAACCGACAACCCAGCAGGTCCGCGATCCCCACCTCGGCGGCGCACCAGTTCGACGCCACGAACGCCCCGGTTACCACGCACAGCACCGCGTCCGACCGCCGCAGCTCCGCGTACAGCCGCTGCTTCCAGTCCTCCCCGACCGCGATCCCGCCACCCAGGTGGGCCGCCAGGAACGGGTCGTGGCCGTCGGCCGCCAACCAGTCCCGGACCTCCCGCGCGACCTCCAGGTCCGCGGTGGCGTGGCTGATGAAGACCCTGGCCACGTGCCTCCCCCCGGCATCGACCCCGACCCCCGATGCTAGTGGGACGCCTCACGCCACCGCCCGGTTTCACCCGAGCCCGCAGGCCGCATTCCCGCGGTCCCGTTCCCCTGGCCCCGTTCCCCGGTCCCCCAAGGGATCCGGGCCGCCGGCCCACCACCGGCGGCCCGGACCGCTCACAGGTGCCGCTCGACCTCCGCCAGCTCCGCCTCGTCGAACGACAGGTTCGCCACCGCCGCCACGTTGTCCTCCAGCTGACCCACGCTCGACGCGCCGACCAACGCCGAGGTCGCGTTGCGCAACACCCACGCGATCGCCATCTGCGCCAGCGTCTGACCGCGCCGCTTCGCGATGCCGTCGAGCGCCCGCACCCGCGCCAGCGTCGCCTCGTCCAGCCTGCCCGCGTCGAGGAACGGCGACGAACCCGCCGCCCGCGACCCCTCCGGGATCCCGCCCAGGTACCGGTCGGTCAGCACGCCCTGCGCCAACGGCGAGAACGCGATGCTGCCGACGCCCTCCTCGCCCAGCACGTCCAGCAACCCGTCCTCAACCCACCGGTTGAACATCGAGTACGACGGCTGGTGGATCACCAGCGGCGTGCCCAGCTCCCGCAGCACCCGCGCCGCCACCCGCGTCTGCTCCGCCGAGTAGTTCGAGATGCCCACGTACAGCGCCTTGCCCGACCGCACGACGTGGTCCAGCGCGCCCATCGTCTCCTCGATCGGCGTGTCCGGGTCCGGCCGGTGGTGGTAGAACACGTCCACGTAGTCCAGGCCCAGGCGTCCCAGCGACCGGTCCAGCGAGCCGACCAGGTGCTTGCGCGACCCCCACTCGCCGTACGGGCCGTCCCACATGAGGTAGCCCGCCTTGGTCGACACCAGGATCTCGTCCCGGTACGGCCGGAAGTCCTGCGCGAAGACCCGGCCGAAGTTCTCCTCGGCGGAGCCCGGCGGCGGGCCGTAGTTGTTGGCCAGGTCGAAGTGGGTCACGCCCAGGTCGAACGCGCGGCGCAGGATGGCCCGCTGGCCGTCCAGGGGCTTGTCGTGGCCGAAGTTGTGCCACAGGCCCAGCGACACGGCGGGCAGCTTGAGCCCGCTGCGCCCGGACCTGCGGTAGGGCATGGCTTCGTACCGCGCTTCAGCGGCCAGGTGGGTCACGGTTCTCCCTCGTGCTCACGGCGGTGGCTCCCGCCGTCGTCAGGTCGGGTGAATTCTGGTCCACCGAGGCGGTCGGCCACTCCCGCCGGAGACCGAGGACTCTATTTTGTCAACACTGAAGATATAAAGGTGATCGCAGGTCGAAGGCGAACCGCACGGCGCGGCGCGCGAGCCGCCGCAGCACGTACCCCTGGAGCCGGTTGCCGGGGCGCACGCCGTCGGCGACGAGGAACACCGCCGCGGCAGCTCCGCGAACCCGGTCGCGGTCCGGCGGAAGGCCGTGAACGCGGAGTTGCCGATCTCCAGGAACCGCCCGCCGTCGGAGTTGGGGTGCGGGAACCGCCCGAACCGGGTGTCGTGCCCGACGTCCGGGAAGGAGCAGAAGACCTCGGTGTCGGGGCCGCCGGGCTCGCCGACCGGCATCTCGTCGGGTCCGCCGAACCGGCTCCACCAGTTCTTGCGCCCGCAGAACGCGATCCGCGCGCCACCCGGACGTGCCCCCGTTCGCGGAGCAGGTCCGGGTGAGCGCGTCGGATGCCGTGCCCGTCCATCCGGCACCATCCCACCGGCCGCGCGTCGGGGGCGACCTGTTTATGGTGGTCGACGTGGTGATCGAAGAGCACGCGGTGGAGGACGGCGGCCCGTACGGGGTGGTCACGGGACCGGACGGCGCGCTGTGGTTCACGCTGGTGCGCAGCGGCCGGATCGGGCGGTTCGCGCCGGGCGGCGGGGTGACGGGCTTCGCGCTGGAGCCCGACGCCGGTCCGACGGTCATCACCACCGGCCCGGACGGCGCCCTGTGGTTCACCGAGTACCGGGCCGACCGGATCGGGCGGATCACCGCGGCCGGCGAGGTCTCGGGCTTCGCGCTGGCGGCCGGGTCCGGGCCCTACGGCATCACGGCGGGCCCGGACGGCGCGCTGTGGTTCACCGAGCCGACCGCCGACCGGATCGGCCGCGTCTCGGTCTCCGGCGAGGTCACCGGCTTCCCGCTGCCCGTGACCGGCGGGTTCCCGTCCGCCATCGCGGCGGGCTCCGACGGCGCGCTGTGGTTCACGCTCAACCAGGCGAACGCCATCGGCCGGATCGCGGTGACCGGCGAGGTCGCGGTCCACCCGCTGCCGACGCCGGGCGCCGGGCCGGTCGGGATCACGGCCGGGCCCGGCGGCGCGCTGTGGTTCGTCGAGATCGCCGCCGGCCAGGTCGGGCGGATCACGCCGGGGGGCGAGGTGACCGAGTTCCCGCTGCCGGACCGGGCGTCCCGGCCGCACGCCATCACCGCGGTCGGCGGGACGTGCTGGTTCACCGAGTGGGGCGCCAACCGGGTCGGCTCGATCACCGAGGACGGTGTCGTCACCGAGCACGACCTGCCGACGCCGGGCTCCGAACCGCACGGCCTCGCGGTCGGCCCGGACGGCGCGCTGTGGGTCGCCCTGGAGAACGGCTCGCTGGCGCGCGTCCCGATCGGCTGAGCGGACCCAAGATCACGCCACCCGGAGCAGCGTCATCTTGATTGGTTCGGACCACACTCCTCCGGACGAGTGGTTTCGGGCGTGACAACCGTCCCCCAGGCGTTACCTTCCCCGTGTGCAGCGGTTCGGTTGGCTCCTCGTCCTCGTGTTCCTCGCCGGTCTCACCACGCCCGTCCAGGCGTCGGCGGCGCCCCGGGAGCCCTACCGGTGCGCGACCGAATTGGACTGCACCGCGGCCGACATCGACCTGATGACCATGGACCAGCGGCTGGAGTTCCTGCGCGCCCTCCAGAGCGGACCGGCGGCGGAGCTGGGCGCGTCCGACCGGTGGCGCAACATCGAGGGCGTGATCGCGTTCTTCCGGGACCGCGGCCTCGGCGCGCCCGGCACCTGGGTGTCCCACGTGGACGCGGCCATCCTGGAGGGTGTCGAGCGCGGGATCGCCATCGCCCTCGGCCGCTCCACCGACGGGTTCGGCAACCCCGGCTCGGCGCGCTGGGCCGCCTACCTGACCGCGCTGAGCCGCGGCGAGCTGACCGACCGCGACGCGCACGACCGGGCGTGGGGCGAGGCCGAGCAGGCGTCCACCGAGCACGGCGTCGCGCTCGCCGAGCGGGTGCACGGCCTGCGGCCCACCGCCGTGGAGCGCCGCTTCTTCCAGTTCTCGGAGCTGTACCGGTGGACGCTGCGCAACCGCCCGGTCGCGCAGGACCTGCTGCTCCTCTACGGCGTGCTGGCGCACCCGCAGCTGGCGGTGCGGCGCGTGTCGTTCCTGGACTGGTTCACCGACGTGAGCGAGTCGACACCGTCCTACAAGGGCTGCGCGATCGCCTACTCCTACGCCAGGCTCGACCCGATCTCCGGGACCATCGGCACCGTGGAGCTGCTCCTGCTCTACCTGCCCGAGCTGTTCGGCGAGTTCCGCGCCACCCGGTGACGCCGGCCGGCGCCGGCCGCGCTACGGCCGGCGTTCGCCCAGGCGCACGACCACGACGCCGAGCAGCGTGAGCACGCCGCCGACGAGCTGGACGGGGCGCGGCTGCTGGCCGAGCAGCAGCCAGGCGAACACCAGGGCCATCAGCACCTCGGTCAGCGCCACGAACGACGCCAGGCGCGCGCCCAGGCGGCGGGTCGCCGCGATGCCGGTGACGTAGCCGAGGGCCGCGGTCACCACGCCGAGCAGCAGCACGGGCGCCCACCAGGGCGCGGTGAAGCCGTCGAACGCCACCGGGCGGGTGGTCGCGGCGAGCGGGACGAGGCCGACCGCGCCCGCCAGCAGCAGCGCCAGGCCGCCGAGCAGGAGGCCGCCCGCGGCGAGCGCGGTGCCGGGCAGGCCGTCCTCCTCCCGCGCCGACAGGACGAAGTAGACGGCCGCGCCGACCATGGCGCCCAGGGCCCACAGGATGCCGGGGACGTTCGCGGCGGCGCCCGAGAGCAGGTCGAGCACCAGCAGCAGGCCCAGGACGGCCAGCACCGCGCCGACCGCGGTCAGCCGGCTGGGGCGCTGGCGGTGGCGCAGCCAGAGCCACAGCACCACGGCGACCGGGGCGGTGTACTCGACCAGCAGCGCCACGCCGACGTCCATGCGGGCCACCGCGTTGAAGTAGGCGAGCTGGCACCCGGCGACGGCGACCAGGCCGTACGCGACGACCACCGGCGCGTTGCGGCGCAGCAGGTGCCGCTTGCCGCGCAGCTGGACCAGCGCGGCCGGGACCAGGACGAGCGCCGCCAGCAGCACGCGGGCCGCCACCGCGGCCGCCGAGGACCAGCCGGCCTCCATCAGCCCCCGGCCCAGCGGTCCGGACAGGCCGAACGAGGACGCGGACACCAGCGCCAGGCCCAGTCCCGCGCCCAGTCGCCCGTTCACCCGGCTGTCATGAGTCATCGTGGCCATGGCACATGACGCTATGGAGCCCGGGGTAATCTGTCAACATGGTCTTCACCCATGACACGACCGCGTCCCTCCTCGCGGCGGTCGAGCTGGTGAACTCGGCGGTGGAGCCGGACACGCTGACCGCCGGGTGGCTCGACGCGTTCTACGCCCGGCACCGCTACACCGGGTCGCGCACCGGCGACGCGCGCGAGCTGGACGCGGTCCGCGCCCTCCGGGCACCGCTGCGCAGGCTGCTGACCAGCGACCGGGACACGGCGGTCGAGCTGGTCAACGAGGTGCTGGCCGCGCACCGGGCGGTGCCCAGGCTGGTGCGGCACGACGGGCTCGACTACCACATCCACGTCGTCCACCCGGACACGCCGCTGGCCGACCGGATCGTCGCCGAGACCGCCATGGCGATGATCGACGTGATCCGGGCGGACGAGATGAGCAGGCTGTCGGTGTGCGCGGACGGGACGTGCGACGGCCTCGTGCTCGACCTGTCGCGCAACCGCTCGCGCCGCTACTGCAGCACGACGTGCGGCAACCGGATCGCGGTGGCCGCCTACCGGGCCAGGAGGAAGTAGGCCAGGAGGAAGTAGGCCGGGAGGACCGGACCGGGAGGGAGCAGGCCCGAGAGGGAGCAGGTCCCCGAGGGGGAGCGGCGAGGGCTGCCGCGCCCCGGGTCAGCGGTCGTCCGCGGCCGCCGCGGTCTCCTCCGGCCGGTGCTCGTTCGCGGCCGCCGCGGTCTCCTCCAGCCAGCGCTCGTCCAGCGGCGAGCCGGGGAACCTGGCGAGCCTGCGCAGCGGGATGGCCCGCACGATCCGACCCGATCGCGGGTCGAAGAGCATGGCCTCGGTGGGCGTGCCGGCGATGACCTCGCGCAGCCGCCCGGCCGCCCAGGGGTGGGCCAGCCACTGCTCGGCCGTCGAGTCCGCGGACAGGGGCGGCACGACCGCCTCCCCCGGCAGGTCCAGCACGGCGCGCAGGCGGAGGTCCCGGGACGACGCGCCCACCTCGACCGCGAAGGCGCCGGGTTCGACGACCCAGCGGCGCAGCGCGGTGTGCCAGTA
>NZ_JBHWIE010000138.1:3432-18206 GCF_042732085.1 Actinosynnema sp. NPDC059797 | reverse complement strand
GGTCACCGGGGTTCACCGGTCCGTGCTCCCGCGCGCGGGCGGGCGGGAGGGTGCCGCGGGCCGGGTTCGCCACGTGGCAGGCGGAGCGGGTCTGCCGGCCGTCGCCCGCCACGGTGAGCGGTCGTCCGGCCGGCGCCTGGCGGACGACCGTGGGGATCGCCCGACCGCCGTGTGGCCCCGTCCCGGGGCCGCAGGTGTTGGAGACGCGGACGACCGCGGTGTCCGCGCCCTTCGCCGTCCGGCACGCCGCGGTCAGCGCTTCGGCGCAGCGCTTGGCCTCGTCGTGCACCGTACGCGGGCCGATCGGGTCGACGTGGCCCCAACAGCTCTCCGGCTGCGGGTGCACCTGCGGATCCCCGCACACCTCCGAAGTCAGGCCGGCCCGCAGGGCGCCTTCCCTCCTCGCTGTTGCGGTGCGGGATCGGGAGTGGTGAGGAGGTCGACCCGGCCTACCGGGATCATCCCGACGCGATCGCGACTTGCACGAGGAGGCCGCACGCGGTCGGACGGCCGTCGTGCCAGGGCGGGACCGAACCGCCCCGAGGTGTTCGGCCGGTCTTCGCGCAACCAACTCGTCACCGGCGGGCGCGCACCGCGGGGGCGTGTCGACCGAGGTGGCGGTCCGACGGGCATAGGGTTGGCGGATGGCCGTGGGTGGTAGCAGGAGGGTGCGTGCCGCGCGGAAGCGGAAGCGCCGGATGGAGCGCGCCGAGAACGACCTCTCCGAGGTGGAGTGGGCCGCGATCAAGGCGGCCTGGGGCGGCTGCGCCTACTGCGGGTCCACCGGCACGCCCCTCCAGAAGGACTGCGTGCAGGCGTTGTCGCGCGGCGGGCGGTACACGCTCGACAACGTCGTGCCGGCGTGCGGGTCGTGCAACGCGAGCAAGTGCAACGCCGAGGTCACCGGGTGGCTGCGGCGGAAGCGGCTGGACGAGCGGGCGTTCCTGCTCCGCCACGTGGAGGTGAACGCCGAGCTGGCGCGGCGGTTCGGTGCTCCGGCCGTCCCGGGGAGCCCGGCGCGCGACGAGGTGCTCGGCTGACCGGCAGACCCCGGCGAGAGTTCCGGCGGGCGGGCTCGCGGCGCGTGACCCCAGGTCAGGCGTCCGGCAGGCGGGACCGGCGCCACTCACCGGGGGAGCAGCCGAAGGCCGACCGGAACCTGCGGGTGAAGTGGGTCGCGTCGGCGAAGCCCCAGCGGTGGGCGATGGTGGCGATCGGGGAGGTGTCGGTGGCCAGGTCGGAACGCGCCCCTTCCAGTCGTTCGCCGATGATCCACTGCTCCAGGCTGAAGCCGGCCCGGCCGCACAGCTTGTAGAGCAGGCGCACCGACACGTTCAGCGCGGCGGCGATCTTCTCCGGTCCCAGGTCCGGGTCGGTCAGGTGTTGGCGGACGTAGGCGCGGACCTGGGTGAGCCGGGTGTCCTCGACCACGTGGTGGCCGTCGTGCGCGGCCGACGCCAGCAGGGCCCGCACCAGGTCCAGGGTGGCGTCGCCGAGCGGTTCCGCCCCGGCGGACGCGGACAGCGCGCGGGCGTTCCCGGCCAGGTGCGCGACGTGGCCGGCCACCAGCGGGTAGAGCGGGCTGCCGCGCAGCGCGCCGGACGCGCGGCGGATCGTGTCCACGGGCAGGTCCAGGACGTCCAGGGGCACCTGCACGCAGCCCGCCGCGCCTTCGCCGGACCACCCGAAGTCGTAGGAGGACGACAGGTCCACCAGGTGCATCTCCCCGGCGGGGACCAGTTGGCGCTCGTCCCACTGCTCCGCGCGGCCGATCCCCGACCGCTGCACGGACAGCGCGATGACGGGAGCGGGGTCCTCGCGGGCCTGCCGCGGCGTGCGCAGCAGCCTCATCCCGGACGACCGGTTGCCGAAGACCTCCACGGCGCCCAGCCGCCACAGCTCCACCCGGAAGCGGACCGGGCGGTCGGGGTGCTCGTGGATCACGTGGCAGGGCGCCGACGCCTCCTGGAAGGCGGCGTGGACGGCCTCCACCCGGTCGTCGGGGGCCAGGTCGTCGGTGTCGAGCAGCACCCGTCCGAGTCTAGGCGCGGACCCCGGCGCACCGGCTGTGCGCGCACAGCCGGACAACGTGCGCGCACAGCACTTCTCACGGCGTCCCGGCTGCCAAGAGCCTTTCCGTGAAGGGGAGGGCCATGTCAGGTCGACAGGAATCGCAGCACGACGTCGTTCCACTGCTGGGGATGGGTGATCGGCGCGCCGTGCGGCGCACTGGGGATGATCGCGGTCGGCGCACGCCCGCGGCGCGGCTCGGTGAACGCGTCGCGCTCGCCGTGCACGACCAGCACCGGCACGTCGACGTCGGCGAGGTCGGCTTCGGGGTCGGCGCCGGCCCACGCGCGGATGACGTCCACCGTCGCCTTGGGCGACGCGCACGCCGCGACGTGCAGCAGGTGCTGCCGGGAAGCTTCGTCCAGCGCGATCTCGCCGTCCACGGAGAAGAACCTGCCGAGCACGTCGTCCAGCATCGCGACCCGGTGCCACTCGGCCGCGGCCAGCAGGTCCCGCACCAGCCCGTCGTCCACCGCGAGCGGACCCGCGAGCACGAGTCGGGACACCCGGTCGGCGCCGAACCGGGCCGCGCAGCGGGCCACGTCGCCCGCGCCGGAGGAGAACCCGACCAGCGCCGCGTCCCCGAGGTCCAGGTGCGCGAGCAGGCGGTGCAGGTCGTCGGCCAGGGTGTCCTGGTCGTACCCCTCCCAGGGGCGGGTGGAGCGGCCGAAGCCGCGCCGGTCGTAGCCGATGACCCGGTGGCCCGCCGCGACGAAGGCCGCCACCTGCGACTCCCACGACTGCGCCGTCAGCGGCCAGCCCGCCACGAGCACGACCGGGGGACCGGAGCCGTAATCCTCGTAGTAGAGGCTCACCTCGGCGCCGTTCTCCGTTCCGACCGCGAGTCGTGGCACGGCCCCAGCGTGCCCGGTGGCGCGACCGGGGCCATCGGTCAGATGACTGCACCCGGCCGGTCGCGGTGATCGGGCGCGCGGAGGAGCTGGCGCGGCTGCGCCGCACCGTCGACCGGGACCCCGGCGTCCCGCCGAACCTGGTGCTGCACGGCGACCCCGGCGTCGGCAAGACGGTGCTGCTGGACGCGGGGGTCGCCTACGCCCGTGAGCGGGGCATCCGGGTGCTCGGCGGCACCGGCTACGAGAGCGAGGCGCAGCTCGCGTTCGCCGGGCTGCACCAGTTGTTCGCGCCCGTCCTCGGCCACCTCGACCGGGTGGACCCGTTCCACCGCCAGGTGCTGCGCCGGGTGCTGGGCTTCGAGCCGGGACCGGTGCCCGACCGGCTCGCCATCTCGGTGGCCTCCCTCGCGGTGCTGGTGGAGGTCGCCCGGGAAGGCCCGCTGCTGATCGCGGTCGAGGACGCGCACTGGGTGGACCACCCGACGCGCGAGGTGATGATGTTCCTGCTGCTCCGACTGGCGCCGCACGACATCCGGGCGCTGTTCGCCCGCCGCCCGCTGGTCAGCAGCGAACGGGTCACGCCGGGCATCGCCATGCTGGAGGTCGGGCCGCTGCCGGACGAGGACGCGGGCGCGCTGCTGGACGAGCTGCACCCCGGCCTGCCCGACGCCGCCCGCGGGCGGGTGCTGCTGGAGGCGGCGGGCAACCCGCTGGCGCTGGCCGAGCTGCCGCACGTGGTGGGCACGGACGCGCTGGACCTGCTGCCCGTCGGCGCGTCCCCGCGCACCCGCCTGGAGTCGACGTACGCGACGCGCGTCGTGGCCCTGCCGACCCCCGTGCGCACCCTGCTGCTCCAGACCGCGCTGGACGGCGACCGGCTGGAGAACGACGCCCTGCGCCCGAGCGCCCTGTCGCCGCTCGACCTGGTCGAGGTGGAGCGCCTGGGCCTGGTCACCCGCGACTCGACGCCGTCGGGGCTGCGGTTCCGCCACCCGCTGGTGCGTTCGGCGATCGTGCACACCGCCTCGCCGGACGAGGTGCGCGCGGCGCACGCCGAGCTGGCCGAGGCGTACCGGGACGCGCCGGAACGCCGGGTGTAGCACCTGGCGGCGGCAGCGGCCGGTCCGGACGAGGAGGTGGCGGCGGAGATCGAGCGGGCCGCGCTGGGCGCGAGCCTGCGCGGTGGCAGCGGCCTGGCCGTCAACGCGCTGCGGCGGGCCGCCGCCGTCAGCGCCACCGCGTCCGCCGCCGCGGGCCGGCTGCACCGGGCGGCGGAGCTGGCGGAGGAGTCGGGGCAGCTCGCGCTGGCCCAGGACCTCCTGGGCGAGGCGCGACGACAGCTCGACGACCCCACCCGCAGCTCCACCACCCGCGCCCGGATCGCGCTGGTGCGCGACGGCGACTTCAGCGGGGCCCGCCGCCTGCTGGACGGCGCGACCGACGACCGCGCGGTGCTCACCCGCCTGTTCATCGCCACCTAGACCGGGGAGGCGTTCACCGACGACGTGGCGGCGGCCGCGCCGCACACCGGGCTCCTGCACGGCGTGTTCAGCGGCACGGCGGGCGAGGAAAAGCTGCGGACGGCGATCGAGGCGCTGCCCGCGGACGCCGCGCCCGGTCGCGTCGCCGAGCTGTGCCGCGCCGCCGCGTGGCTGGACGTCCTGCACGAGCACCGGGAGCACGTCCGCGACCTGGTGCGGCGCGAGGTCGGCCAGGGCGCGGTGACGCACGCCGCGACCGGCTGCTGGTTCACCGCGCACGACCACTTCCTGGCGGGGGAGTGGGAGCAGGCGGAGCAGGCGGCGAGCGCGGGCCTGGACCTGTGCGTCCGCCACGACCTGGCGCTGACCGCGCAGGACCTGCGGTGCGCGCTGGGGTGGCTGGCCGCCGCCCGCGGCGACACCGCCTCCGCCCGCGAGTACAGCCGCGCCGTGGAGCAGTGGGCGGAACCGCGCGGCAGCACCGCGCACCTGGCGGCCTCGGCGCGGAACCTGGCGTTGGCGGCGTTGGGCGAGGGCGACTACGAAGCCGCCCACGCCCACAGCTCGCAGGGGCCGGGCACGCCGTGGACGCTCCTGGACGCGGTGGAGGCGGCGGTGCGCGCCGGGCACCGGGAGGAGGCTCGCGACCGGGTCGCCGCGGCGGACCGGGCGGGGTTCGCCGACCGCACGCCGCGGCTGCGGCTGCACGTGTTCGCGTCCCGCGCGCTGGTCGCCGACGACGTCGCCGACACGGCGGCCGGCCTGCGCGCCGCGCTGGCCCTGCCCCGCGTGGAGCGCTGGCCGTTCGAGCAGGCCAGGATCAGGCTGATGCTCGGCGAACTGCACCGCAGGCGGCACCGCCCCGGCGACGCCCGACCCGAGCTCCGCCGGGCCGGTGACACCTTCCGCCGCGTCGGCGCGACGGCCTGGTTGCGCCGGGCCGAGCAGGAGCTCCGGGCGACCGGGGTGGCCGTGGCCGCCAAGCCGTCCGCGGCCAAGTCGTCCGCTGCGGAGCTGACCGCGCAGCAGCTGGAGGTCGCGCACCTCGCCGCCTCCGGCCTGAGCAACAAGGAGATCGGCGAGCGCCTTTTCCTGTCGCCGCGCACGGTCAGCGCCCACCTCTACCGCATCTTCCCGAAGCTGGGCATCACGTCCCGGTCGGCGTTGCGGGACGCGCTGGCGGTGCTCGAGTAACGACGACGAACGACCGCGGCACGCGGGTCGGGCTCGATCAGCGTCGTCGGGCCGCCGACCCGCGTGACCCGGGGTCCGTCAACGGGCGTGGGCGACGGCCCAGGCCAGGACGTCGTCGGCGATCCGCTCCCAGCCCTCCTGCGCGGGCAGCAGGTGCGCGTACCCGGGGTACTCGCGGATCTCGGTCACCGCGTCGGACTTGTAGTGCCTGGCGTTGGACTTCTGCACGCTCGGCGGCATCAGGTGGTCCTCGCCGCCCGAGACGAACAGCAGCGGCGCGCGGTCGTCGTTGTGGTAGTCGACCCACACGTCCTGGTGGCCGGGCTGGACGTTCGCGAGCAGGCTGCTCCAGAGGATGCCGGCCGAGCCCGGGACGTGGTAGCGCTCGTAGAGGGCGCGGGACTCCTCCTCGGTGAACGTGTTGGTGAACGCGTACCGCCACTGCTCGTGCGTGAAGCCGACCGCCTTGTGCCGGTTCGCGGGGTTGCGCAGGATCGGGAACGTCGACTTGAGCTGTGACGGCGGGGCCACCACCACGCCCTCGGTGGGGGCGGAGTTGATCGCCACACCCGCCGCGCCGAAGCCGTGGTCCAGCAGGACCTGGGTGAACGCGCCGCCCGCCGAGTGGCCGATGATGATCGGCGGCGAGGACAGCTCGCCGATGACCGCCTCGAGGTGGGAGATGATCTGCGGCACGGTGACGTTCGCGATCGGCGAGGGGTCGGCGTTGAGCGATTCCACCTCGACCTCGAAGCCGGGGTAGTTGGGCGCGAGCACCCGGTAGCCCCGCTCCTCGTAGTGGGTCTTCCAGTGCTCCCAGCTCCGAGCGGTCACCCAGAAGCCGTGGACGAGGACGATCGTGTCGGGGGTCATCGGTTCTCCTCGGTGGTGGCGCGGTCGGAGTCGTAGGAGCGGAGGAACGCCAGCAGGTCGTCGCCGAGCCGTTCCCCGTGGGTGTCGGTGATGCCGTGCGGCGCGCCGGGGTACACGGTGAGCGTCGCGCCTTTGATCCGGTCGGCGGATGCCTTGCCGCCGACCTCGAACGGCACGACCTGGTCGTCGTCGCCGTGGATGACCAGCGCGGGCACGTCCACCGCGTCGAGGTCGTCCCGGTAGAGCTGGGAGCGGTCGGCCAGGGAGCCGGCGCGGATGCCGTCGAACACCTCGACGGGGACGCCGCCGGGGTTGTCGTCGGTGCGGAGCATGAACGGCGGCACCGCCGACACCAGCACGACCTGCGCGACCCGGCCCGTGCCGTGGCGGCCGACGTAGCGGGCCACCTCTCCACCGCCGGTGGAGAAGCCGACCAGGGTGGCCTCCCGCAGGTCGAGCGCGTCGAGCACGGCCGCGAGGTCGTCGGCGTAGGTGTCCATCTCGTTGCCGTGCCAGGTCTGGTCGGACCGGCCGTGCCCGCGCCGGTCGTGCGCCACGACCCGGTAGCCGCGGGAGGCGAGGAACAGCGCCTGCGCGTCCCAGCTGTCGGCGTTGAGCGGCCAGCCGTGGCTGAGCACCACGGGACGCCCGGCGGCCCAGTCCTTGTAGAAGATCCGCGTGCCGTCGTCGGTCGTCACGTAGCCCATGTCAGGCCCTCTCAGCGGTTGGTGGCGGCGTCGACGATCAGGTCGACGGTGGCGGCGGGCAGGTCACCGGCGAAGACGTCGCGGAACAGCGCGGGCTTGACGTACCCCTCGTGGCCGACGCCGCCGCCTGCCCGCGGGAACTCCCGCACGTCCAGCGCGGACGGGCCGAGCTTGGTGCCGGGGAACCGCACCTGCAACCCGCCGACCGTGTCACCCGCGTCGGGCGCGAAGGCCGCCGCGTACACCAGCGCCTTCACGTTCGCGTTCCCGGTGGCGGCGTTCGTGATCACGACACCGCCGTACGAGTGCCCGACCAGCACGACGGTGGGCTTGGGCCGGTGCCCGGAACCCGCGGGGGAGCCCGAGGCCGGTGCGGCGGTGAAGACGAGCAGGACCACCGCGAGTCCGGTGGCGACTCGGCGCAAGCCGGCGGCGAGACCGGGACGAGACGACATGGCAACCCCTTCGGAGCCGGATCTGATCACCCGCTCACCGTAGGAATCCGGGGGGCCGCCCTGCTTCGGTCGGATGACTGCACCTCGTCTCGACCACCCCGCGCGCGACTGCCGTCATCCGACTGGCGAGCCATCCGCCCGCGCGGCATCGAGGGGTCGTTGGTGAACCGGTGGCGCCTGTGGCTGATCCGGTGGCGATCCGCGAACCTCCGTGCGGCGCAGGGCTCCCGTGGACCGTTGCGCCGCACGGCCGACACCGCCGCGGGGGCGCGGGGGTTACCGTTGATCGATCCAGCACCACTCCAGGACATACTCGCAACGGAGCGATCATGCCCGACTTACGCGCGTCGCTGGCCGTGTTGGCGCTCGCGACAGCCCTGCCACTGGCCACCACTCCCGCGGCGGTCGCGTCCGCCACGCACGTCATCGCCGAACTGCCGGGCGTCGCGGGCCTGCCCGCCACCCTCGGTTACCACCCCACCGGTGTCAACGACCTCGGCCAGATCATCGGCAGCGCCCAGGGCGACGGGCTGACGCGCGCGGTGCTGTGGGCGCCCCGCGGCGGTGCGACCGACCTCGGCCCCGGTCTGGCCGGCGCGATCAACCAGAGCGGCGAGGTGCTCGGGTCGACCTCCGACGGCGTGCCGGACACGCAGAAGCCGTGGGTCTGGTCCGCGGGTCAGCGGAAGGCCATCACCCCGCCGGGAGCCGCGTGGGCGCTGGCGCAGGTGATCAACGACGACGGCAGCGTGCCGATGTCGTACGCCACGTCGTCCCGAGGCGGGCAGCACGCCACCGTGTGGGACGGCGAGCGGCACGTGGAGCTGCCGGTGGCCGGTGATCACGTGTCGGCGTACGCGATCAACGACGCCGGTGTCGTCGCGGCGAGCTACGCCTCCGCCTCCTTCCAGGAGTTCGCCGCGCTCCGCTGCGCCGACGGCGCGTGCACGCGGCTGCCCGCCGGTCCGGGCTACGGCACGTACGACCCGGAGGCGATCAACGAGGCCGGTGTGGTCGTCGCCAACCGGGGCATGGTGGCGCTGCGCTGGGACGGTGAGGAGCTGACCGTCCTGTCGGAGAGCGGCCGGCTCGCCCACGGCGAGCAGTCCCTCAACGAGCGCGGCGACGCGGTCGGCTGGGTGCTGGACAACGGCACGTCCCGCGCGGTGCTGTGGCCCGCCGGCGGCAAGCAGGTCGACCTCGGCGTGCCCGGCAACTCCGTGGCGACCGCGATCAACGAGCGCGGCGACGTCATCGGGCACGCCTCGTCGCCGGACCACTCGTCGACCCGCGTGTTCCTCTGGCGCGACGGGCGGCTCACCTACCTCGACTCGCTGGGTGGCGCCTACAGCACGCCGGTCGCGCTGAACAACCACGGCGTCGTGGTCGGTCGCAGCACCACCGCCGACGGCACCTGGAAGGGCGTCCGCTGGACCCCGGTCGCCACGACCCCGTCCCGCTGACGCGGCCCGGCCGCCCCGGGCGCTCGCGACCCGGGGCGGCGCGGTCTCGGGGAACACCTTCCACGGACCGACCGCGTTCCAGGTCGGCGACAACAACGTTCAGAACGCCCACTTCCACGAGCCGGGCGCGTCGAACGGAACTGGGACGCGGCGAGGCGTCAGTTCTTCGAGGGCGCGAACGCGCGGTCCGAGGGGTGGCTCGGCCTCCTCGCCTGGCTGCGCGCCCTCGACGACCTCTCACCCGCCGACCTCGGCGCGCAGATCGAGCTGATCGACCACCGGCTGCGGAACGACGACCTACCGGCCGACGTGAAGCTCCTCCACCTGCTCGGCTGGCTCGACCCCGAGGGCGAGGCGACCTACCGGGGACACCGGGTGACCGTTCCCGGGCTGGTCGACGCCTGCCTGGGCAAGCGGGAGACGCCCCTCGCCGAGGACCTGTTCCGCCACCCGCTGCTGGACGCGCTGAGCCGGTTCCGGGACCGCGCCGGCGGGGCGCACACGCCGCTCGCCCGGGTCGTCCACATCATGTGCGCGGAGTCCGCGGCAGGCGATGTCCTGGCGCGGCCGGAGCAGAGGCGGGCCGAACGGGAACTGCGCGCACGGGATCGGGAGCGGGCGGAGCGGCAACGCGCACTGGACGCCTGCGAGGCCCGGCGCACCAGTCCCGAGGCCCGACGGCTCGCGGTCCTGCGCGCCGCGGCGTGGCACGGCACGTGGGTACCTCCAGATCGCGGTCCTGACGCTCGCCGCCTTCGACAACCGCGTCCCGCAGGCCCGGCAGCTCGGTTCGGCCTTCCAACCGCCCATCTCGAACGTCGTCAAGTGGCTGCCCACGGGCGTCGCGGGCCTGAGCCGGGCGCTGGGGGAGCTCGCGCTCCTCGGCTCCTCCCTCTTCGTGCAGCACGTGCTCGCCGAACTCGCGATCATCCCGTACTACGAGGAACCGAACGTCACCAACGCCGGTGCGACACTCGCGTCGATCCCCTTCGTGCTGCTCTTCCTCGCGGGGCCCGTCTTCGTGCTACTCGTCGAGTACGGACCGCGCACCTGGGACGAGGAACACCGGCGTGTGGTGCAGCGGTTCCGCCAACCCGGTGAATGACCGGTCCCGCTCGACCTGTCCCCGATGGGCGGGTGAGTGGCGGCGTCGCAGTCGCAGGGGCCGGCCCGGACGATCACGACAGGTCGAAGGGGGCGGGGAAGTGGCCTGCCCAGATCCGGCGGGATGCGTGTTCGGGGTAGGGCAGGGTCTTCGACTCGGTGTCCAGGACGCGGGTGAGGTGCTCGCCGGGCCGGTGAGCGGACCAGCCCGCGTCGCCGGTGGTGACGAAGCGGACCCACGCCTCCCGGAGTTCGCGGGAGAGCGCGACGGCCTCGGGAGTGGGCTCGCCGATGAGCTGGGCGCCGACGGGGCTGTCCAGCGTGCCGAACGCCAGGGGCACGTCGAGGCTGTGGCAGGCGCCCAGGACGCCGCCGAGCACCGGGGCGACCCAGCACAGTTCGAACAGGTACGAGGTGCCGCCGGCGGCGGCGTTCGCCTCGGCCAGCTTCTGCGACGGCATGCGGAAGAGGGCGTCGGAGTACACCGCCTCCACCAGTTCCTCCGGGCCCGCCTGCGGGAACGCGGCGCGGTAGGCCCGCGCGCCGTCCGGTGGCGGGGCGAGCAGTTCCAGGGCCGCGCGGGCGTCCTCCTCGGTGAAGGTGCCGTACCGCCCGCTCACGACGCTGAAGTACCGGAACTCGTCCCGGGCGTGGCCGACGAGCAGTTCGGTCCCGCTCGCGCGCGCGCCGGTCAGCGCGGGCCAAGGCGTTTCCGGGAGGACCTCGCCGTCGACGACGGGGCACAGCGCGGTGCCGGTCTCCGTGAGGCGTCCCCAGCTCTGCCGGTGCGCGTGGAGACCGGCGTTGAAGGAGGTGAGCCCGGCGGCCAGGTGCCAGGGGTCGATGTCGCGCAGGGCCTCGGCGGTGGGGGCCGCCGCGCCGAGCCGGGCCGCGAACGCGGCGGTGACCTGCCGTGCCAGCGCGGGGGTGCTGTGCAACCCCGGCACCGAATGGGCGATGGCCCGCCGGAACAGGCCGCGCGCGGACTCCATCGTCAGCAGGGCGGCGACCGAGCCCGCCCCGGCGGACACCCCGCCCACGGTGACCCGGCCGGGATCGCCCCCGAAGGCGGCGATGTTGCGCTGCACCCACTCCAGCGCCGCGATCTGGTCGAGGAACCCGCGGTTGGGCGGCGCGTCGTCGAGGAACGCGAACCCCTCCGCGCCCACGCGGCAGTTGATGGTCACCACGACGATGCCCGCCCCGGCCAGCGCTGCCGGGTCGTACATCGGGTCGCTCGACACCGCTGAGAGGTAGCCGCCCACGGGGATCCACACCAGCACCGGCAGTCCCGCCGCGCCGGGATCCGGGGTGCCGACGTTGAGCGTCAGCCAGTCGGCGCCCTGCGGGGGTACGTCGATCGGCAGGGACAGCGGCACCGCCGGGCCGAACTCGACCGCCTGCCGCGTCCCCTCCCAGCGGTGCGGCGGCGCGGGCGCGGCGAAGCGGAGCGCTTCGACCGGGGGCCGGGCGTAGGGGATGCCGCGGAACACCGCGTGCCCCTGCCGCCGGCACCCCTGCACCACGCCTTCAGCGGTCCTCACCTTTGGCTGTTCGATCATGCCGACCCCTTCCCCCGGGTGGCCTCCAGGGTTATGGGTCAGGTGTATTATGTCAACTGTATTGGAACGGTCCCGGGTGCGGGGAAGGGTCGGCGATGCCGAAACAGGTGGATCACCGCGGACGCCGCGAAGCGATCGCCCGCGCACTGTGGCGGGTGGTGGAGCAGCGCGGGGTCACCCAGCTGACGATGCGCGTCGTGGCGCAGGAGGCGGGCATGTCGCTCGGGCAGCTGCAGCACTACTTCGCCTCCCGGACCGCCATGCTCTCCTTCGCCATGGATTTCGCGTCCGAGCAGACCTCGGCGCGCGTGCAACGGGGGCTCGAGGAGCTCGGCGACCGTCCGCACCCCCGTGACGTGCTGCGACTGACGCTCGCGGAAATGCTCCCCCTGCACGCCGACGCCCGCGCGACCAGCCGGATGAGCGCCGCCTACGTCCTGGAGGCGCTGCACGACGAGGCCGTGCACGAGCAGGCGCGCCGCGGCCTCGTCCGAGGGCGGGCCCTCGTCGAGCAGTTGGTCCGCCAGGCGATCGCCGACGGGCACATCGACCCCGGACGCGACCCGGCGACCGAGACCAACCTGCTCCTCGCCCTCACCGGCTTCACCTCCCTGATCGAACTCGACGTGGTCGAGCCCCGGGACGCGCTCGCCGCGATCGACGTGCACCTGGACCGGCTGTTCAGGAGTACGTGACCTGCCCGGGACGCAGGGGCAGGTGGGGACGAGGAGCGCCTCGACCCGGGAGGCCGCGAAGGACTCCCGGGTCCACGGCCCGGGGCGGGTTCACGAACGATCACCGGCCGCGCGGCGGCGTCGCGAAGACCAACCCCTGGCTCTTCGGGGACGAGAAGCCGTACGAGTCCTTGGTGGTGACCTTGACGCGGTGCTGGGTGTCGGGGCTCAGCCCGGTGAGCGTCGCCTGCCTGTCGGTCACGAAGGCGACCTTCACGCCGTCCAGGAACACCTCGTAGCCGATCGTGGGGAACCACCACGAGGTCGAGTACCAGCTCAGCGAGGCGCTGGTCGGCGTCACGGCCGTCACCTGCAGCTGCGACGGCCGCACCGGGTGCTCGATGATGCTCGACTCGGACTTGACCACGGTCAGCAGGTCGTCGGGGTTGGCGTGCCGGCAGGTCACGGTGGTGGCGGCGCCCGCGGGCGTCCCGTTCGGGTGCTCCGGCCGCAGGGACAGCGTGAGGTCGCCCAGGTGGATCGCGTAGTCCCCGGCCGGGTAGAGGCCCAGCTGCGGGAACCCGCCGGCGGCCTTCACCGGCCCGCCGGCCGGGGTGAGCAGGGTCGGCGCGAAGCTCAGCGCGGCCGCGGTCGCCGTGGTCCCGGCGGGGCCGACGACGGTCGCCGCCAGCGACGCGGTGCTGTCCCCGTCGATCCGGACGCCGGCCGGCGCGCGGTCGAGGGCGAACGTCACGTCCACGTCGATGTACGCGGGTTCCAGGTACGGGACGTTCCCGCCGACCATCCCCTCGTCGGGCACGACGGCCGTGACGTCGGCGTGCACGACGACCCCGGGGCCGCAGGTGTAGTCGAGCCCCAGGCCGACCGTTCCCGCGGACGCCGTCCCGGCCGCGACGCCGCCGGACAACACCGCGGCGACCGCGGTCCCGATGACGAGTCTTCTTCCCAGCACGATTACCCCTTCGCCTTCATCGGTGGCACGGTCACCCGACCGGGTTCCACCCGTCGGAAGCCGCCAGGTACTTCTGCGGCGTGTGGTTCGCCGCCGCGGTGGAGCTCGGCTGCGGCCGGTTGGCGTCGACGCCCGCGTTTGTGTTGGCGTACCCGAAGAACCGCGCGCCGCGCCCCGGCGTGGAGCCCATGTCGGCCCACTTGCTCCGCCGCCGCGAGGACGGCACGGCGCATCGCCTTGCCCATGTGCTGCTCCCCATCGAGTCGCATGGCGTCGGCGGCGTCATCTCGATCTTGCCATCAGGCGGTTTTCCGTTCAACTGCGGAACGAAGGCGTGGCCGCAGCGGAATGCCGGGGCGAGGTTCGCGGGGAAGTCCGGTTCCTGCCGCCTGCCGTGCGTGCCTCGACGGTTACGGCGTGGAGGTGATGGCGAGCGTGACGACCCCGTAGATGCCGGGCACCGTCCCCAGGCCCAGCGTGCACAGCGTGACGGCGGTGGACGGTCCGGTGATGGTCTGGACGACCGAGTCGCCGGCGAACAGCCCGGCGGTGACGTTGCCGGTGATCGTGACGACCAGTGCGGCGCCGGCGGTGGTGACGGTGGTGCTGCCGGAGATGGTGGAGGTCTGACCGGTGTTCCAGGTGATGGTGAAGGTCAGCGGGGCCGAGGCGAGCAGGTCCAGGCACGACAAGGCCGGGTAGGGGATGGTGGCGCTGCGGGAGCCGGAGGTCAGCCCCGGCACGCCGGCGGAGGTGCACGGTCCGTACTGGGTGGACGCGGTCACCGTCGTCGGCCCGGGGGTGAGGGTCAGCGGCGGGCTGAAGGACGCGGTCTGGCTGCTGGTCGGCAGGCAGGTCACGTCCAGCGCCCCCGCCGCGGCGGGGGTGGCGGAGGCCGTCAAGCCCAGGACGGTGGCCGCAGTGGTGAGGAGACCGGTCAGGACCGTGCGTGAACGCATCCGTCCCTCCGAGGGTGAGGTGCGAGGGAAGCCGGAGGCGACACGAGGCCGCCCGTCCTGTGGATCGGCCACTCCGACCGGTCCGTTACTCGTTCATGGCTTTTGGATGCACATCGGCCGAGATGGCGCAATCGGCGTGGCGTCTACCAGTGGTCGCCGAGTCCCGGCCGGCCCGCCGCCGGGCGGTCGTCGCCTGCGGGACGGCCGGGGTGTGATCGCGCGGTGCGCGGGAGTCGTCCCCGCGCACCGCGTTCGCCAACCCGAAACACCGGATGGCCGATTGACCTGCGCGCCGGGGGTGACAGGCTTGGCGGGCCAATCGAATACGCGTGCGGTGCGGGGGAAGTCCGGTGGGAATCCGGCGCATACCCGCAACGGTCGAGTATACACATAAACGATCCCAAG
>NZ_JBHWIE010000138.1:0-3422 GCF_042732085.1 Actinosynnema sp. NPDC059797 | reverse complement strand
GTCGCTGACCCGCAACGGTGTGCCACCCCTGGAGGTGGCGAGTCCGATCACCCGCTCCGCGCGGTGCACCAACTCCTGTCGTGGCTCGCGGGAAAGGGTTCCATCGTCCATGAGACGTCGTGTTCTTGCCGTGCTCGCACTGCTGTGCGGCCTGTCGCTGCTCGTCCCGTCCACCGCCTCCGCCGTGCCGGTCACGCACAACCGGGCGGACGCCGCCGCCGGGTGGCTGGCTCGCCAGATGGTCGACGGCGAGCGCTTCGAGGTCGATTTCGGCGGGGTCCTGTACCCCGATGCCGGGTTGACGATCGACGGGGTGTTCGCGTTCGCCGCGGCCCGCAGCGCCGACGACTACGCCGATCGCGCGATCGCGTGGCTGTCACAACCCGCCATCACCTCCGGCTACACCGGTTCCGGTGGCGAGGCGTACGCGGGCGCGCACGCCAAGCTGATGCTGGCCGCCCAGGTCGCGGGGGCGGACCCGACCTCGTTCGGCGGGGTGGACCTCAACGCCGGTCTGCTCGCGCTGCTCACCCCGTCGGGCCGGTTCTCCGACAACTCGGCGTTCGGCGACTACAGCAACGCCTTCAGCCAGTCCCTGGCCCTGCTGGCGCTGGACCGCACCCCGGCCGGCGCGCCCGTCCCGGCGGTGGACTTCCTGGTCGGCACCCAGTGCCCGGACGGCGGTTTCCCGCTCGACCTGGCGGCCACGCCGTGCGTGAGCGACGTGGACTCCACCGCGATGGTCACCCAGGCGCTCCAGGCCGTCGGCCGTCCGGGCGAGGCCCAGCAGGGCCTGTCCTGGCTGGTGAGCGTGCAGCACGCCAACGGCGGCTTCAGCGTGGGCGCCAACCCGCCCAACGCCAACAGCACCGGCCTGGCCCGCCAGGCGCTCAAGGCCGGCGGTCGGGACGTCGCCGCCCGCAAGGCCAAGCGGTTCCTCAAGTCCCTCCAGGTCGACTGCACCGGCCCGGTCGAGCAGCGCGGCGCCGTCGCCTGGCAGGCCACGGGCTTCGACCCGGCCACCGCGACCCGCGCCACCGCCCAGGCGATCCTCGGGCTGGCCAACGTCGGCCTGGCCGACCTGCACAGCGGGGGCAAGGCCGAGGCACCCGTCCTGGCCTGCGACTGACGTCACCGGTAGCCGCCACCCGACCGGGTGGCGGCTACCCCGTCGTGAGCGCCACCCGGCGGGCTTCGACAGGACTCACCGGCTCGCCGGCGGTGACCCCGTGCAGCACGTGGGCCAGCACCTCCGCGCCGCGCACCACCCGCGGGCCGGGCCGGTTGAAGTAGGCGGGGCCGTCTAGCACCCAGACCTCGCCCGCGCGCACGGCGGGCAGGTCGGCCCAGCCGGGCCGGGTGGTCAGCGCGGGCAGCTCCGCCAGGGTCCGCTCGGGGGGCAAGCCGCACGGCAGGAGCAGCACCACGTCCGGGCGCGCCTCGACCACGGCGCGCCACTCGACCGGGGAAGTGTGCTCGCCCACCCCGGCGAGCAGCGGGTCACCGCCCGCCCGGGTGATCTGCTCGGGCACCCAGTGCCCGGCGGGCCAGACCGGGTCCAGCCACTCGATCGCGACCACCCTCGGCCTCGGTCGACCCGCCACCGCCGCCTCGACCGCGGCCAGGCGGGCCTCCAACGCGGTGATGCGCCGTTCGGTGTCCTCGACGCCGAGCAACTCGCCCACGCGGCGCACGCAGTCCAGCACGCCCGCCGTCGTGCGCGGCTCCAGGCTCACCACGCGCGGACCTGCGTCCAGCACGCGCACCGCCTCGGTGACCCGTTGGTAGGACACCGCGCACACCTCGCACAGGTCCTGGGTCAGCACCACGTCGGGGGCCAGTCGGGCGAGCAGGTCGGAGTCCAGCGAGTACAGCGACGACCCCCGGTGGCCCTCGACCGCGGCGGAGATCTCCCGGCTGCTCAACCGGTCGGGGTCCAGCCCGGTGGCGGTGACCACGGGCACCGACGCGACCTCCGGCGGCCAGTCGCACTCGTGCGTGCGCCCCACCAGGTCGCCCGCGCGCCCGAGTTCCGCGACGATGTCCGTGGCGGCGGGCAGCAACGACACGATCCGCATGGTTCCAGCGTAGGTCGGCCGACGCCGTCCCAGCGCCGCGCGAGTTCTCCGCACATTTGCGGGAACCAGATGACGTTCCTGTCCGACTAGTGGGTCAGGTCTTCCCTGCGTCCCACCAGAGGTGCCCGTGTCCGCTCCCCCCATCGACGACGTGCGCAGTGATCAGTCCTCTGGCCCGGTCCGGGTGTCGGTGGTGCCGTTGCTGCGCCGGCTCCACTTCTACGCGGGCGTGCTGGTGGCGCCATTCCTGGTGGTGGCGGCGCTCTCAGGCATGCTCTACGCGTTCGCGCCGCAGCTCGACCGCGTCTTCTACGGCGACCTGCTGGAAGTGTCGTCGGCCACCGGTGCGCCGCGTCCGGTGGCCGAGCAGGTCGCGGCGGCGCAGGCCGCCGTGCCTGACGGTGTGGTGACCGGCGTGCAACTCCCGGGGGATCCGACCGCTACGACCCGTGTCGTGTTCTCGCTGGTGGGCCTGCCGGAGGGACACGCCCAGACGGTCTACGTCGACCCCTACACCGCCCAGGTCAACGGGCAGCTGACCACCTGGTTCGGGGCCACCCCGGTCACGACGTGGCTGGACAACCTGCACGCGAACCTGCAACTGGGCGAGACGGGCGCGCTCTACTCGGAGCTGGCGGCCAGCTGGCTGTGGGTGGTCGCGCTCGGCGGACTGGCGCTGTGGATCGCCAGGCAGCGCACGGCGCGCCGCCGCGTGCGGGCGCTGGTGGTCCCCGAGAAGGGCGCGAAGGGCGTGCGCGGGACCCGGTCGTGGCACGGCAGCATCGGGGTGTGGGTCCTGATCGGCGCGCTGTTCCTGTCGGCCACCGGCTTGACCTGGTCGAACTACGCCGGCGCGAACTTCAGCGCGGCGTTGACGGCGCTGAACGCCAAGGCTCCGGCCCTCGACACCGGCCTGGGTGGCACGAAGGGCGCGACGAGCTCCGACGGGCACGGTCAACACAGTGAGGCGCCACCGGACGCGGAGGTCGACCCCGTCACGTTCGACCAGGTGCTCGTGGCCGCCCGCGGCGCGGGCTTGGACGGGCCGCTGGAGTTGGGCGTGGCCGCCGCGCCCGGCACCGCGTGGACGGTGGCCCAGACCGACAACACCTGGCCGATCCGACTGGACAAGGTCGCGGTCGACCCGGCGACCGCGACGGTGACCGCCCGTGCCGACTTCGCCGACCGGCCGGTGCTGGCGAAGCTGTCGTCGCTGGGAATCCAGGCGCACATGGGCGTGTTGTTCGGCCTGGCCAACCAGATCGCGCTGTTCTTGCTCGCCGCCGGGATCCTGACCCTGATCGTGCTCGGCTACCGCATGTGGTGGCAGCGCCGCCCCAGGCC
>NZ_JBHWIE010000137.1:0-18273 GCF_042732085.1 Actinosynnema sp. NPDC059797 | reverse complement strand
AGGTTTTCCATGGGCAAAACCCGCGAGAGCCCCACCCCCCTCGGTGTGAATGGGTGACGCCGCACCCACCCCACCATATAAGCGGCCGGGTTGGCCGCGGAGCAGGGTCGATCTGCTCCGCGCCCACCTACCGGTTCCTCAGCGGACCCGGGCGGTCATCGGGCTCACGGCCAGATGACGATGAGAGCCGGGATGTCGAAGATGTCCCTCTGGGGCGCGCTGCCCAGGCTCTTGGTCACGGCCTTGAAAGAGCCGATCCGCGTCAGCGCGGGCGTGGTGTAAGTGCTCATTTCTTCCCTCCTTTCCTCGCCACCACCCTGCCTCAGCGGGCACACCCGGTCCATGCTTTCAAGGGGCGCTTAAAGGTGCCGGGAGCGGGAACGACTTCCGCGCCGCGCCGAGACGTCCGGCGACGCGGCCCCGGGTCGACGCGGTTTCGGGTCGACGCGCCGCCGGGCGGGGCGCGGTCAGGGGTGGTGCGCTCAGGGGTGGTTCCGCCTCAGCACTTACCGCCCACCCGTCCCGATCTCCCCGACCGCTCGTGGCACCGCATCCCCTACCATCCGCCGCGTGATCCCCGAGCCGCCGTTGCCCACCGGGCTGCGCGACCTGTTCGCCGACGGGGGAGCCGACGGCCGGGCGCTGTCGACCCCGCTGCCACCGGGACGCCTCGCGTTCCCCGACGAGGGCGGCGGCCGGCCGGTGCTGTGGCTCACCGACGGGCCCGCCCCGCCCGGCCTGTGGGCCCGGCTGCGCGCCGAGCACCCCCGGTCGGGGCTGTGGCCCCTGCTGTTGGCGCCGCCGCACCACAGCGAGGAGTTCCGGCCCTGGCTGACGGGCGAGCTGATGCCCGGGGACATGTCCTCGCCCGACCTGCACGACCCGGCCGCCCTCCTGTCGTCCTGGTGGGAGGACCACACCGGGACGCACGAGGACGACATGCTCTCCCCCGCCGACCGGGTGGCGGTCACCGCGCCCCACGGCCGCCGGTGGCCCGGTCGGGCGGCGGCGGCGCCCCTGCGGGCCGACCCGGACCGCGAGGCCGGGGAGTACGCCGACGCGCTGCTGTCCTTCCAGGACTCGATGCGCCTGGGCCTGGTCGCCGCCGAACGGGGCGCCGACGCGCTGACCGCGGTGGGTTGGACCGGCCCGGCGAACTACACCAACGACACCGCGGAGGTCTCCGCGGTGCTGCGGGACTGGGAGCACCGCTTCGGCGCACGCGTCGTGGGCGTCGGGTTCGACCTGCTCCACCTGAGCGTCGCCGCACCGCCGGCCACCCGCGAGCACGCGCTGGCCGTCGCCGCCGAGCACTTCGCGTTCTGCCCGGACAACGTCTGGCAGGGCAGGCCCCCGCACACGCTGGCCGCGTACGCCGAGCGCCTCGTCGACCAGTGGTCCTGGACCTTCTGGTGGGACTGACCCGCACGCCGGGCGCACACGCGGTCACCCGGCGTCACACGGAAGTAGTTGAGGAATCAACCAGCGCGGCGAGGCGTTCCACGGGCGTGAAGAAAATCGGTTTCCTGTCCTTCGGGCACTGGTCCGACAGCCCGCACTCGCAGACGCGGACCGCCGCCGACGCGGTCCTCCAGGCCGTCGACCTCGCCGTGGCCGCGGAGGAGCTGGGTGCGGACGGCGCGTACTTCCGGGTGCACCACTTCGCCCGGCAGCTCGCCTCGCCGTTCCCGCTGCTGGCCGCGATCGGCGCCAAGACCGACCGCATCGAGATCGGCACCGGCGTGATCGACATGCGGTACGAGAACCCGATGTACATGGCCGAGGACGCCGGCGCCGCCGACCTCATCGCCGGGGGCAGGCTCCAGCTCGGCATCTCCCGGGGATCGCCCGAGCAGGTGATCGACGGCTGGCGCTACTTCGGCTACCAGCCCGGCGAGGGCGACACCGACGCCGACATGGCCCGCAAGCACACCGAGGTCCTGCTCGCCGTGCTGGAGGGCAAGGGCTTCGCCCAGCCCAACCCGCGGCCGATGTTCCCCAACCCGCCGGGGCTGCTGCGCCTCGAACCGCACTCGCCGGGCCTGCGGGAGCGGATCTGGTGGGGCGCCGGCTCCAACGCCACCGCCGCCTGGGCCGCGCGGCAGGGCATGCACCTGATGAGCTCGACGCTGAAGAACGACGAGGGCGGCGCGCCGTTCCACGTCCAGCAGGCCGAGCAGATCAGGGCGTACCGCAAGGCGTGGGCGGAGGCCGGGTGGCAGCACGAGCCCCGCGTCTCGGTCTCGCGCAGCATCTTCGCCCTCACCTCGGACCTCGACCGCGCCTACTTCGGCCAGGACGGCGACAGCGCCGACCACGTCGGCTACATCGACGCCGACACCAAGGCGATCTTCGGCCGCACCTACGCCGCCGAACCCGACGTCCTGGTGGGGCAGCTCGCCGAGGACGAGGCCATCGCCGAGGCCGACACGCTGCTGCTGACCGTGCCCAACCAGCTCGGCGTGGACTACAACGCCCATGTGCTCGACGCCGTCCTGACCCACGTCGCCCCCGCCCTCGGCTGGCGCTGACCCGTGCCGGGGGCCGCGCGGCCCCCGGCGCGCTGCCGCGGGCCGCGCGGTCGGGCGTCACGGCACCACGTGGCGCTCCTCCGCGAAGTGGCACGCGCTGGGGTGTCCGCCCCGGTCGACGAGGGCCGGTTCCTCCGACGCGCACACGTCCTGCGCCTTCCAGCACCGGGTGCGGAACCGGCAGCCCGACGGCGGGTCGATCGGGGACGGGACGTCGCCGGTCAGCCTGATCACGTCCCGCCGACCGCGCAGCTCCGGGTCCGGCACCGGCACTGCCGACAGCAGGGCCTGCGTGTACGGGTGCGTCGGGTGCTCGTAGATCTCCCGCTCGGTGCCGATCTCCACGATCTTCCCGAGGTACATCACGGCCACCCGGTCGGACAGGTGCCGCACCACGGACAGGTCGTGCGCGATGAACACGTATGACAGCCCGAAGTCCTTCTGCAGCCCCGCCAGCAGGTTCATCACCTGCGCCTGGATGGACACGTCGAGCGCGGACACCGGCTCGTCGCACACGATCACCTTCGGCCGCAGCGCCAGCGCCCGCGCGATCCCGATGCGCTGCCGCTGCCCGCCGGAGAACTGGTGCGGGTAGCGGTTGATGTGCTCCGGGTTCAGGCCGACCACGTCCAGCAGCTCGCGCACCCGCCCGACCCGCGACCCCCGGGGCGCGACCTCCGGGTGGATGTCGAACGGCTCGCCCACGATGTCGCCGACGGTCATGCGCGGGTTGAGGGACGTGTACGGGTCCTGGAGCACGATCTGCATCTCGCGCCGCCACGCCTTCAGCGCCGACCCCCTCAGGGCGAACATCGGCGCGCCCTCGAACAGGGCCGTGCCGGACGTGGGCGGTTCCAGGCGCATCAGCACCTGGGCGAGCGTCGACTTCCCGCAGCCCGACTCGCCCACCACGCCCAGCGTCTCCCCGGCGCGCAGCGAGAACGACACGCCGTCCACGGCGCGCACGTGGCCGATCGTCCGCCGGAACAGCACCCCGCGCGTCACCGGGAAGTGCTTGACCAGGTTCCGGACCTCCAGCAGCTCAGCCACGGACGACCTCCTCCGCGAAGTGGCAGGCACTGCCCCGCCCCGGGCCCAGCGGCACGAACGCGGGCACGTCCACCGCGCACACGTCCTCGGCGCGCGGGCACCGCGGGTGGAACGGGCACCCCGGCGGGATGCGCAGCAGGCTCGGCGGCAGCCCCTTGATGGTCTCCAGCGCCGAGTGCTTCGACGAGTCCAGGCGGGGCAGCGACCGCATCAGCGCCGCCGTGTAGGGGTGGCCGGGCGAGCGGAACAGCGACACCGCGTCGGCTTCCTCCACGATGCGCCCCGCGTACATGACGGCGATCCGGTCGGCGACCTCCGCGACCACGCCCAGGTCGTGCGTGATCAGCACCAGCCCCATGGACCGCTCGCGCTGGATGTCCCGCAGCAGGTCCATGATCTGCGCCTGCACGGTCACGTCGAGCGCGGTCGTCGGCTCGTCGGCGATGAGCACCTCGGGGTCCAGCGCGAGCGCCATCGCGATCATCGCCCGCTGCCGCATCCCGCCGGAGAACTGGTGCGGGTACTCGCGGACGCGCTGTGCGGCCGACGGGATGCGCACCAGGTCCAGCAGCTCGATCGCCCGCGCCCGCGCGTCCTTGCGGGTCATGCCGCGCCGCAGCCGCAACTGCTCCTCGATCTGGAACCCGACGGTGAACACCGGGTTCAGCGCGGACAGCGCGTCCTGGAAGATCATCGCGATGCCGGAGCCCCGCACCGCGCGCCGCCGGTCCGGCGAGGCGGTCAGCAGCTCCTCGCCGTTGAACCGCACCGAACCTCGGGTGACGAACGCGGGCGGGGTGTCCAGGATGCCCATGACGGCCTGGGCGGTGACGCTCTTGCCCGACCCGGACTCGCCGAGCACCGCCAGCGTCTCGCCCGGCGCCACGTGGTAGCTCACGCCGTTGAGCACCCGCGCCACGCCGTCGCGCGTGCGGAACTCGACGTGCAGGTCCTCCACTTCCAGCACAGCCCACCTCACCGCAACTTGGGGTCGAGGGCTTCGCGCACGGCGTCGCCCAGCATCACGAACGCCAGCACGGTGGCGGTCAGGAACCCGGCCGGGAACAGCAGCGCGTGCGGCGCGACCCGCAGGTAGTCCTTGGCGCTGTTGATCATCACACCCCACGACACGACCGGCTGGCGCAACCCGATGCCCAGGTAGGACAGGGTCGCCTCGACGCCGATGAACGCGCCGAGCGCGATCGTCGCGTACACCAGCACGGGCGCCACGCAGTTGGGCAGCATGTGCTTGGAGATGATCCGCGACGACGGCGCGCCGAGCGCCCGCGCCGCCTTCACGTAGTCCTGCTGCTTGGCGGCGATGGCGGTGGAGCGCATGATCCGCATCGACACCGGCCACGACAGCACCGAGATCGACAGCACCACCTGCGCGACGATCCGCACCGTGCCCGCGTCGCCGCCGGCGTTCAGCGTGGTCAGGATGACGATCGCGCCGAGCACGAACGGCACGCCGACGAACACGTCCGCGATGCGCGACACGATCGCGTCCAGCCACCCGCCGTAGAACCCGGCGAGCATGCCGATCGTCGCGCCCACCAGCACCACGCCGACCGTGGACAGCAGCCCGACCACGAGCGTGGCCCGCGCGCCGTAGACGACGCGCGTGTAGATGTCGTAGCCCTGGTTGTCGTAGCCGAACCACGCCGCGGCCGACGGCGCGCCGCGCGAGCGGGACAGCTCCGCCAGGTTCGGGTCGCCGGACGCGAACAGACCGGGGAACAGCGCCATCAGCCCGACCAGCGCGATGATCGAGACGGCCACCCAGAACAGCACCCGGCGGCGCAGGACGTGCCAGGCGTCGCCGAACAGGCCCCGCGGGCGTTCCTCGACGAGCGAGGCCAACTGCTCAGTCATAGCGAATCCTCGGGTCCAGGACGGCGTAGAGGAGGTCCACCAGCAACGTCATCAGCAGGTACACGAGCACCAGGACGGTGACCACGCCGGTGACCATCGCGCCGTCCTTGGTGAGGATCGAGCGGAACACCAGGCCGCCGACGCCGGGCACGTTGAAGATGCCCTCGGTGACGATCGCGCCGCCCAGGAACGCGCCCAGGTCCGTGCCGAGGAACGTGATCACCGGGATCAGCGAGTTCCGCAGTAGGTGCACGCCGACCACCCGGCGCTGCGGCAGCCCCTTGGCCAGCGCGGTGCGCACGTAGTCGGCCCGCCTGTTCTCGGCGATGCTCGCCCGCGACAGCCGCGCCACGTAGGCCATGGACAGCGACGCCAGCACGAAGCCGGGCACGATCAGGTTGCCGATCGTCGGGCTCGTGACGGTCGGCGCGATCCAGCCGAGCTGGAGGCCGAACACCAGCTGCACCACGTAGCCGGTGACGAACACCGGGATGGAGATCAGGAACAGCGTCGACACCAGCACCAGGCTGTCCAGGAACCCGCGGTTTCGCAGGCCGGACACCACGCCGGCGGTGATGCCGATGACCGCCTCGACGACCAGGGCCACCAGGGCGAGCTTGAGCGTGACGGGGAACGTCGCCGCGATCCGGTCCGCGACCTGGAGCCCCGACGAGGTCAGCCCGAAGTCGCCCTGCACCAGGTTGCCCAGGTACTTGGCGTACTGCACGAGCAGCGGGTCGTCGAGGTTGAACCGCTCCCGCATCGCCGACACGTACGACTCGGGGCAGTCCCGCTCGCCGCACTTGCCCTCGAACGGGTCACCGGGCACCGCCCACACCATCACGTAGATCAGGAACGTGGTCCCGAGGAAAACCGGGACCATCTGCAACAACCTGCGCAGCACGTAGCGCCCCAACGGAGCCTCCCACCGCCGGGGGCCGGCCCGGGTCGCACGCCCGGACCGGCCCGATCACACCGAGCGCTATGCCACTTCCACGGTTTCGAGGTCGAGCGCGCGGAACGGGTCGAGGTTCGCGACCTTCAGCCGGTCGGACTTGCCGCCGATGGTGAACTGCGTCCACAGCGGGACGGTCGGCATGTCCGGGGCCATGATCCGCTCGGCCTCCAGGTACAGCTCGATGGCCTCGTCCTCGCTCGGGGCCTTGTCGGCCTCGGCGAGCTTCGCGTCGAACGCCGGGTTCGTGTAGAGGCCGTCGTTGGAGGACGCGCCGGTGCGGTACAGCGGCGTGAGCCAGTTCTCGATCGACGGGTAGTCGGCGATCCAGCCCGCCCGGTACATGCCGGTCATCTCGTGCGCGTTGACCTTCTGGCGGAACTCGCCGAAGCTGGTCGACGGCACGAACCGCGCCTCCACGCCGAGCGTGTTCTTGATGCTGTTCGCCACCGCCTCGGCCCACTCCTGGTGGCCGCCGTCCGTGTTGGACAGCAGCAGGATCTCCCCGGTGTAGCCGGACTTCGCGAACGCCTCCTTGGCCTTCTCCGGGTTGAACGTGCAGTACTCGCCGCACTGGCCGGGCTGGTAGCCCTTCATCAGCGGGTGCACCCAGCCGTCGGCCGGCTTGCGGGTGCCCTCGAAGATGCGCTGGGTGATCTCCTCGCGGTTGATCGCCATGGAGATCGCGCGCCGCAGGTCGACGTTGTCGTAGGGCGGCAGGTAGAACGGGAACGCGATGGTCTGCATGTTCAGCGTCTCGCGCTGCACGACCCGGTCACCGAGGTCCGTCTCGTACTTCTTGCCCGCCAGGGCGTTCGGCGGCAGCTCCTCGATGAAGTCGAGGTTGTTCGCGACGAGGTCCGCGTAGGCCGACTCGCGGCTCTGGTAGACCTTCAGCGTCAGGTCCTTGAACTTCGGCTTGTCGTCGCCCTTGTAGTCGTCGTAGCGAGTCAGCTTGATGTCGGTGCCGACCGCGCGCGAGACGAACTTGAACGGGCCGTTGCCGATCGGGCTGTCCTCGAAGGCCTTCCGGTCCTTGAAGAACGCCTCCGGCAGCGGCGCGAACACCTCGTAGCCGATGGTGACGGGGAAGACCGAGAACGGCTCGGACAGGGTGATGGTGAACTGGTGGTCGTTGTCGACCTTCAGGCCCGACATCTCCTTGACCGCCGGCGTCGGCGCCTCCTGCGGGCCGTCCGCGCCGTCGGGGTCCTTCGGGTGGACCTCGTCGTAGCCCTCGATCTGGGAGAAGAAGCTGGCGCCCTGGGTGCCGTTGGGGCCGTAGGCGGTCCAGTTCCAGGCGTCCACGAAGCTCTTCGCGGTGACCGGCGTGCCGTCGTGGAACGTCCACCCCTGCTTGATCTTCACGGTGAAGACCTTGGAGTCGGTCGTCTCGATCGACTCGGCCATGGCGTTGACGGGCTGCGCGTCCTCCGCCCGGTACTCGACGAGGCCGGTGAACAGGGGGTCGAGCACCCGGCTGCCGCCCACCTCGGTGGTGTTGCCGGGCACGAGCGGGTTCTCCGGCTCGGTGTTGAAGATCGTGATGGCGGCGTCGGTGTTCGAGCCGGCCGGGGTGTCCTCGGCGGCGCCGCAGCCGGCCGCCACCACGGCGACCGCGACGGCGGCGGGAACTAAGCGTGCACGTGACATGGGTCCTCCCCACCTGTTCGGGTGTACCCGAGCAGAGTTGGCCGCTTCCACAACGTTGGGAGGACGCTATGGGGCAATGGCGAGGGCCACATGGGTGAGGTGATCACAACCTTGTCACGGCTGATCCCAGTTGACAGTTGCGCGGCGAAGCACCGAAGTCGATCACCGGTCGGCCCGAAGGCAGTTGTCCGGAACGGTTCACCAGCGCCCGACCTGGGCGGACACCGCCGCCCGCCGCACCGCTCCCCCGATGCCGGACAACGTCCGACATCGCCGCCCACCGGCCGGACAAGGGCAGCCGTGCCGCCGACCGGCCCAACACCCGGAACACGCTACTGACCGGTACTCATGTTTCGTCGGTGCGCGTCAGCGCGACCACGGGGATCGTGCGCGTCACGCCGGCCTGATAAGCGGCGTAGAACGGGTACCGGTCGGCCACCGCGCGGAAGGCGCGGTCGCGCTCGGCGCCGTCGAGGACGACCGCGCGGACGGCGAACCGCTCTCCGCCCAACTCCGCGGTGGCCTCGGGAGCGGCCACCAGGTTGTGGTACCAGTCGGGGTGTCGCGGCTTGCCGAAGTTGCTGGCCACCAACAGGTACCGGTCGCCGTCGCGGAAGCAGGTGATCGGGGTCGTCCTGGGTCGGCCGGCCCTGGCGCCGGTCGTGGTCAGCACGAGCAGGTCCATGCCGCTCAGCACACCGCCGACCCGGCCCCCGTTGGCCCGGTACTCCTCCAGCACGGCCTCGTTCCAGGCCAAGACCTCCTCGCGCGACGCGCCGGGAGGGGGAACCGCGTCACTGGCCCTGGTGCCCATCCTGTGCCCCTTTCCGAATCCGGTTGCCACGGCAACGTACAGGCGGGCGGGAACGCACGGACGGCTCGAAACGCACGGGTCGGCCGGAACGCACGGGTCGGCCGGAACGCACCGGCGAGCCGGACGACCGCACCGGTTCGCCGCCGCGCGGTCAGCCCGCCGTCCGGTCGCGCCCCCCGGTCGCACCGGCCAGCGCGGTCCGCGCGAGGTCGCGCAACCAGGCGTGCGCGCGGTCGGTGTCGTAGCGCTGGTGCCACGACAGGTACACCCGGGCCGGCGGCAGGTCCAGGGGCAGCGGCAGCGGGACCAGGTCGGGGTCCGCGACCGCGGTGGAGCCGGGGACCGCGACGAGGAGGTCCGTGCCGCGCGCGAAGGCGAACGCGGCCGCTTCGGTGGGCACGGCCGCCACCACGCGCCGGGTGAGCCCGAGCCGGGCCAGGGCTTCGTCCAGCGCGTTGTCGAGCCTGCCCCGCCGCGAGACGGTGACGTGCCCGGCCGCCGCGTACCGCTCGGCGGTGAGGGTCCCGGCGCGGGAGAGCGGGTGCCCGCGCCGCGCCACCACGACGTGGTGGGTCTCGGCGACCTCCTCGGCGCGGAGGTCGGGCGCGGTCGGCCGGCTCGCGTTCGCCTCCAGGTCGACCTCGCCGCGGCGCAACCCGGGGGTGTCGGCGCCGCCCTCCGCGACGAAGCGCAACCGCACGCCCGGCGCCCGCTCGCGCACGGCCGCGAGCAGCGCGGGGCCCGCGAGGGTGACGAGCGAATCGTGCCAGCGGAGGGTGAAGGTGCGGTCGAGCGTCGCGAGGTCGAACTCACGGCTCGACGCCAGCACGCCCCGGACCTGCTGGAGCAGCTCGTGCACCTGCTCCCGCACGGCGAACGCGTACGGCGTCGGGGTCATCGTGCGCCCGGTGCGCACCAAGAGCTGGTCGCCGGTCGTGCGGCGGAGCCTGCCGAGGCTCCGGCTCATGGCGGGCGCGGTGACGTGCAGGCGCCCGGACGCCCGCTGGGTGGAGGACGAGCTCGCGGGCGGCGCCCTGCCGCCCGGCGAGTGGTGGGTCGTGGACCCGGCCGAGGGCAACGTCAACCACCTGCGCGGCCTGCCGGACCGGGCGGTCACCGCCACCCTGGTGCGCGACAACCGGCCGGTGCTCACCGCGGTCCACCTGCCGCCGGCCGGCGAGACCTGCACCGCGCTCGCGGGCGCCGGCGCCCACCTCGACGGCCGACCGCTGCGCGTGTCCGACGCGGAGGACCTGGGCCTCGGCCTCGTGGCCACGAGCCAGGCCAGGCCGGACGAGGACGAGGCGGTCGTGCGGCGCGTCGGCGCCTCGATCACCGCGATGCTCCGGGAGGCGCTCGTCGTGCGCGCCTCCGTGCCCGCGACCCCGCACCTGGCGCACGTGGCGGCCGGCCGCGTCGACGCCTTCCGGCAGTTCGCCGGCGCCCGCGCCGACCTGCTCCCCGGCGCGCTGCTCGTCGCCGAGGCGGGCGGTCTGGTCTCCGACGCCGGAGGCCGTCCCTGGACGCCGGCGAGCGGGAGCTTCCTGGCCGCCGCGCCCGGCGTGCACGCCGCGGCCGTCACCGCCCTGTCCCGTTGAGCACCGGGAGGAACCAAGTCATGGCCACGATCGCCGTGCTCGGGTCGGGAACGGCCGCGTCGGCGGCGCCCTCGCCGCCGCGCCCACCCGGGCCGGGCACGTCGTCCGCGGGCTCCTCGCGGACCTCGGCCGGCGCCAGGAGTGGATCACGGACCTCGGCGGGATCGAGACCGCGCGGGCCACCGAGGCCGCGGTCCTGTTCGTGCCGCACGTGATCCGGGCCGACGGGTTCAGGCCCTTCGCCACCTCGATCGCCCGCTGAGACCCCGCCCGGGGTGGGGCACGGCCCGCCGCGTCCCCACCCCGGGCCCGCCGGGGTCAGTCCCGCCACTGCTCCGCGGGCGACACGCCGGGCAGCGGCTTGCCGACCAGGGCGAGCGGCACGAAGAAGCAGACCTGGCCGATCGCCAGGACGAGCGTGGTGAGCGCCTTGTCGTCGTAGTGGGCGGACGCCTGGTCGTACAGGTCGTCCGGGACCCGCTCGCCGTGGGGGTTGGGGGTCAGGACGGCCTCGACGAGCGCGAGCGCGACCCGTTCGGCGGCGGTGAAGTGGGGTGCGTCCCGCCAGGACGACACGGCGGTGATGCGCTCCTCCGCCTCCCCGGCTTCGCGCAGGTTCCCGGTGTGCAGGACGGTCAGGTAGGTGTTGCCGACGAGCTGCCCGGCGCGCAGCTGCACCAGGCTGGTGGTGGTCCGCGGGATCGAGCCGTTCCCGGTGGCCCTGAACAGGGCCGCGCCGACCTCCGCCAGCTCGGGGACGAGGACGGCGGGGTTGGGCAGGCGGGACCGCAGGTTTTCCCGGCCGGAGGCGGCCGGTGCGGTCGTGGCGGTGGTCGTGGGGTTGGTCATGGTGGCTCGCCCTTCCGGGGTGTCGGTGCTGTCATCGCCCTGACGCACCACGAGCGGCGGATGTGACCGGCGGTCACATCGGGGGCTTCGCGTTCGTCATGGGGTGGACCGACGACACCTGGGGAGCGACCGTGCGCGAACACGACTTCATGGCCCGACGATTCGAGGAGCACCGGGGGCACCTGAGGGCGGTGGCCTACCGGATGCTCGGTTCCCTGACCGAGGCCGACGACGCCGTCCAGGAGACCTGGCTGCGGCTCGCGCGCGCGGAGGCCGGTGACATCGACAACCTCGGCGGCTGGCTGACCACGGTCGTCGGCCGGGTCTGCCTGGACGTGCTGCGCTCGCGCCGGCTGCGCCGGGAGGACCCGCTGGAGGTCGGCCTGCCCGACCCGGTCGTGACCGACGACGGCGCCGACCCCGAGCACCAGGCGCTGCTCGCCGACTCGGTGGGACTGGCGCTGCTGGTGGTGCTGGAATCGCTGAACCCCGCCGAGCGGCTGGCCTTCGTTCTGCACGACCTGTTCGGCATGCCGTTCGAGCAGATCGCGCCGATCATGGACCGCACCCCGGTCGCGACCAGGAAGCTGGCCAGCCGCGCCCGCCTGCGCGTCCGGGGCGCGGCGCCCGCTCCGGACCCGGACCCGGCCGTCCAGCGCCGGGTCGTCGACGCCTTCCTGACCGCCGCCCGCGGCGGGGACCTCACCGCGCTCCTGGACGTCCTCGACCCCGACGTGACGCTGCGCGCCGACGGCGGGAAGGCGCTCCCCGGCGGCGTGCGGGTCCTGCGCGGCATCGACGCCGTGGCCGGGCAGCTCGCCACCTTCCACCGCATGGCCACCGCCTCGACGACCCGCCCCGCGCTCGTCAACGGCGCGGCCGGGCTCGTCAACACCCTCGACGGCGAACTCCTCTCGATCATCGGCTTCACCGTCGTCGACGGGCGCATCGCCGAGGTGGACATCCTCTCCGACCCCGACCGCCTGGCCCGGCTCGTCGCCGACGGACACCTGCGACAGGTGTGACCGGGACCACCGGAAGAAGTTGTTAGGACTCCTACCAACCTTGTGGCAGGATCTTCCTCGAAGGCAAGATCGCGAGGAGGTCCGCGTGCGGGCGTTCTCCTCCCCACACCACGACAGGAGAACCACCCGATGTCCCGAGTTCCGCTGATCGACGCCCGGAACGCCTCCCCCGAGGCCAAGCCCGTGCTGGACGACATCACCTCGGCGTTCGGCGTCACGCCCGCCATGTTCAAGGCCGTCGCGAACTCGCCCGCCGCGCTGAAGATGATGTGGGCCGGCTTCGGGGCGCTCGGCGGCGGACGCCTGGGCGCCGCGCTCGGCGAGCAGGTCGCCGTGCTCGTCGCCGACCGCAACAGCTGCGAGTACTGCCTGGCCGCCCACACCGCCCTCGGGCGGAAGGCCGGCGTGTCCGCCGAGGACATGAGCCAGGCCCAGGCCGGCCACTCGCACGACCCGCGCACCGGCGCGGCGCTCCGCTTCGCGGCCAAGCTGGTGGAGGACCGCGCGCAGGTGACCGACGCCGACGTGGAGGAGCTGCGCGCGGCCGGCTTCGACGACGAGGAGGTCGTGGAGCTGGTGGCGCACGTGGCGCTCAACCTGTTCACGAACTACGTCAACGTCGCCCTGTCGGTCCCGCTCGACTTCCCGAAGGTCGCCCTGCGCCGGGCGGGGTGAGCCGGCGCCGGGGGGGGGGGGGGGGCGGCCCCGCCCCCCCCGCGGGGGCCGGCCCCCCCCCCGCGGGGCCCCCCCCGCCGCCGGGGGGCCCCCCCCCCGGCCCCGGGCCGGGGCCCCCCGCGCCGGTTCCCCGGCCGGCCCGGTCAGCCCTTCACGAGGGCGAGGACGGTGTCCCGCATCGGCGTGGTGGGCCGGCCGATGAGGCGCGACAGCTCCCCCGGCGTGTCGGCGAGCACGCCGGCGGCGATGTCGGTGTCCATCCGGGCCAGCATCAGCGCCACCTCCTCCGGCAGCCCGACGCCGGACAGCGTGCGGGTGTACACGTCGACGGGCATGTCCTGGTAGACCACCTCGGTCCCGGACGCCTCGCTGATCATCCCGGCCAGGTCGGACATGGACCACGCGGTGTCGCCGGACAGCTCGTGGACGGTGCCCTCGTGGCCCTCGCCGGTCAGGACGGCGGCCGCGGCCGCGGCGTAGTCCGCGCGGGCGGCCGAGGCGACGCGCCCGTCACCCGCCGCGCCGGGGATCACCCCCGTGGCCAGCGCCTGCCGGACGGTCTGCTCGTAGTTCTCGTTGTACCAGCCGTTGCGCAGGAAGCTGAAGGGCACGCCCGACGCGCGGATGTGCTCCTCGGTGGCCTTGTGCTCGGGCGCCACGGACACGGTGGTGGTGTCGGCGCGCAGGACGCTGGTGTAGGCCAGCAGCCGCACCCCGGCGGCCCGCGCGGCGTCCACCGCGGCCCGGTGCTGCGGCACGCGCCTGCCGACCTCGTTGCCCGAGATCAGCAGCACCTTCTCCGCGCCCTCGAACGCGCCCGCCAGGGTCTCCGGCCGGTCGTAGTCGGCCTCGCGGGCGGTCACGCCGAGGTCCTCGGCCTTCTCCGGGTCGCGCACGGCGACGACCACGCGCGCGGCGGGCACGCCCCGGTCCAGCAGGGCGGTGACGACGAGGCGGCCGAGCTGTCCGGTCGCGCCGGTGACGACGATCATGGTGGTGTTCCTCGCGGGTGTGTGCCAATGGCGGGCGTCATCGGGGTGGCCGCGACCCCTGCCGCCGCCGCGCGGGTCGGGAGGCCACGCCGGCACCCTAGGTCGAAGGCCCGGTCCCCACCACTCGGGACGGCAGGTCAGGAGAGCCCATCACCGGGCGTTACCACTATGCTCTGCCTGCGATGACTCTCACCGACCGGCTGCCGGCCACCTCCGACCCCGACCTCCTCTACGACACGTTCGCCGAGTGGGCGTCCGGCCGGGGGCTGTCGCTGTACCCGGCGCAGCAGGAGGCGCTCATCGAGATCGTCTCCGGCTCGAACGTCATCCTCAGCACCCCGACCGGCTCCGGGAAGTCGCTGGTCGCCATCGGCGCGCACTTCGCCTCGATGGCCCGGCAGCGCGAGGCCGGGGGCGGCGGGCGGACCTTCTACACCGCGCCCATCAAGGCCCTGGTCTCGGAGAAGTTCTTCGCGCTCATCGACACCTTCGGCGCGGAGAACGTCGGCATGATGACCGGCGACGCGAGCGTCAACGAGACCGCGCCGATCATCTGCTGCACCGCCGAGATCCTGGCCAACATCGCGCTGCGCGACGGCGCCGCGGCCGACGTCGGCCAGGTCGTGATGGACGAGTTCCACTTCTACTCCGAGCCCGACCGGGGCTGGGCGTGGCAGGTTCCCCTGATCGAGTTGCCCCAGGCGCAGTTCCTGCTGATGTCGGCCACGCTGGGCGACGTCGCGTTCTTCGAGAAGGACCTCACCCGCCGCACGGGCCGCCCCACCGCGGTGGTGCGCTCGGCCGAGCGCCCGGTGCCGCTGAACTTCCAGTACGTCACCACGCCGCTGCACGAGACGATCGAGGAACTGCTGCACGGCAACGAGGCCCCGGTCTACGTCGTGCACTTCACCCAGGCCTCCGCCCTGGAGCGCGCCCAGTCGCTGATGTCGGTCAACGTCGCCACGCGCGCCCAGAAGGACGACATCGCGGCCATGATCGGCCGGTTCCGGTTCACCTCGGGGTTCGGCAAGACGCTGTCCCGGCTGGTCCGGCACGGCATCGGCGTGCACCACGCGGGCATGCTGCCGAAGTACCGCCGCCTGGTCGAGCAGCTCGCGCAGGCCGGCCTGCTGAAGGTGATCTGCGGCACCGACACCCTGGGCGTCGGCATCAACGTGCCGATCCGCACGGTGGTGTTCACCGCGCTGTCCAAGTACGACGGTCAGCGCACCCGCCACCTCAAGGCGCGCGAGTTCCACCAGATCGCGGGACGGGCCGGCCGCGCGGGCTACGACACCGTGGGCACGGTCGTGGTGCAGGCGCCCGACCACGTGGTGGAGAACGAGAAGGCGCTGGCCAAGGCGGGCGACGACCCGAAGAAGCGGCGCAAGGTGGTGCGCAAGAAGGCGCCCGAGGGCTTCGTGTCCTGGAGCGACCAGACGTTCGAGCGGCTCAAGAACGCCGAGCCGGAGCCGCTCACGTCGAGCTTCCAGGTCAGCCACGCCATGCTGCTCAACGTCATCGGCCGGCCCGGCAACGCGTTCGCCGCCATGCGGCACCTGCTGGAGGACAACCACGAGGACCGGCCCGCGCAGCGCAGGCACATCCTGCGCGCGATCTCGATGTACCGGGGCCTGCTGGCGGCGGGCGTGGTGGAGCGGCAGGGCGACGACATCCGGCTCACCGTGGACCTCCAGGTGAACTTCGCGCTCAACCAGCCGCTGTCGCCGTTCGCGCTGGCCGCGATCGAGCTGCTGGACCGCGAGTCGCCGTCGTACGCGCTCGACGTGCTCTCGGTCGTGGAGTCCACCCTGGACGACCCGCGCCAGGTGCTGGGCGCGCAGGAGCACAAGGCGCGCGGCGAGGCCATCGGCGCGATGAAGTCCGAGGGCATCGAGTACGAGGAGCGGATGGCGCTGCTGGAGGACGTGACGCACCCCAAGCCGCTCGCCGAGCTGCTGGAGGCCGCGTTCGCCACCTACCGGCGCGGGCACCCGTGGGTCGCCGACCACCACCTGTCGCCGAAGTCGGTCGTGCGGGACATGTTCGAGCGGTCGATGACCTTCGCCGAGTACGTCTCCCACTACCAGCTCGCCCGCTCGGAGGGCCTGGTGCTGCGGTACCTGGCCGACGCGTACAAGGCGCTGCGGCAGACCGTGCCCGAGGACGCCAAGACCGAGGAGCTGGGCGACCTCCAGGAGTGGCTGGGCGAGCTGGTCCGCCAGGTCGACTCCAGCCTGCTGGACGAGTGGGAGAAGCTGCGGAACCCGGGCGAGCAGGCCGAGGCGCCGCTGACCGAGGCGCCGCCCGCGGTCACCCGCAACGTGCGCGCGTTCCGGGTGCTGGTGCGCAACGCGCTGTTCCGGCGGGTGGAGCTGGCGGCGCGGCGCAACTACTACGAGCTGGGGCAGCTCGACGGCGGCTCGGGCTGGTCGGCCGAGGACTGGCGGGACGCGCTGGAGCCGTACTTCGAGGAGCACGACGAGATCGGCACGGGCCCCGACGCGCGCGGCCCCGCCATGCTCGTGATCACCGAGGAGACCGGGCGCTGGGTGGTGCGCCAGATCTTCGACGACCCCGCGGGCGACCACGACTGGGGGTTCACCGCCGAGGTCGACCTGGTCGAGTCCGACGAGACCGGCGCGGCCGCGGTTCGGATCACCGAAGTCGGCCGGCTGTAGGTCCGGGTCCATCCGGTGGTACTCCGGTGCGAACCGGGGTACGACCATGGTCGAAGTCGGCGTCGAGATCGGAGGCGGAGCGCTGTCGCGGGACGAGTTCGGCGTGCTGGGGCCCCTGGTGGTCCGCCGCGACGGCCGGGCGGTCCAGGTCACCGCGGCCAAGCACCGCATCGTCCTGGCCACCCTGCTGCTGGGCGCGAACCGGTCGGTGCCCTCGGCCGAGCTGATCCGCCGGGTGTGGGGCGAGGCGCCGCCGGACCGGGCCGCGCAGACGCTGCCGGTGTACGTCATGCGGCTGCGGCGCGCGCTCGGCGAGCCGCAGCTGATCCGCACCACGTCCACCGGGTACCGGATCGACCTGCCGCCCGGCGCGCTGGACCTGCACCGGTTCGAGGCGCTGGCCGGGCGGGGCGCGGAGCTGGTCCGGGCGGGCCGGGCGGTGGCGGCGGTCGAGGAGTACGAGCGGGCGCTGGCGTGCTGGCGCGGCGTGCCGCTGGCGGACGTGCCGTCGGAGTCGCTGCACGAGGTCGAGGCGGCGAACCTGGTCGAGCGGCGGCTCCTGGTGACCTCGGAGCTGGTCGACGCGAAGCTGGGGCTGGGCCGCTGCGAGGAGGTGATCGCCGACCTGCGCCGGCTGACCGCGCGGCACCCGCTGCGCGAGCGGTTCTGGTCCCAGCTGATGGTGGCGCTGCACCGGGCGGACCGGCAGGCCGACGCGCTGGACGCCTACCGGCAGGCGGCCACGGTGCTCGCGCGGGAGCTGGGCGTGGACCCCGGCGACTCGCTGCGCGCGGTGCACCGCGCGATCCTCACCGGCGACCCGGCGCCGCCGCGGGTGGTCGAGCCCGCGTGGGAGCCCGCGGCGCAGCTCCCCGCGCCGGTGGGCAACTTCGTGGGCCGCACGGCCGAGCTGACCAGGGTGTCCGGCCTGCTCTCCCGGTCCGGCGCGACCGTGGTGGTGTGCGGGCCGCCGGGCGTCGGCAAGACGGCGTTCGCCGTGGCCGCCGGGCACGCCGCGCGCGAGCGGTACCCGGACGGCCAGCTGTACGTGGACCTGCGCGGGCACTCCCCGTCGCCGCCGCTGTCCACCTCGGCGGTGCTGGCGCGGTTCCTGCGGGCCCTGGGCGTGCGGTCCGACCACATCCCGGTGGGCGAGGACGAGCTGGTCCGCGGCTACCGGGCGCGGCTGCGCGGCCGCCGGGTGCTGATCACGCTGGACAACGCGGCGTCGGCCGAGCAGGTGCTGCCGCTGCTGCCCAAGGAGCCCGGCCACGGCGACCCGGGGTGCTCGGTGGTGGTCACCAGCCGCAACGAGCTGCGCCCGCCGCGGGCGACGACCGTGCGGCTGGACGTGCTGCGCGGCGACGAGGCGTGGAAGCTGCTGGCCCGATCGCTGGGCCCGGAGGCCGCGGCGGCGCAGTTCGACGCGCTGGCCGAGCTGGCGCGGCTGTGCGGGTACCTGCCGCTGGCGCTGCGGATCGCGCTGGGCAACCTGGTCGGGTCGCCGCACGCGGACATCGCCTCCTACGTGGCGGAGCTGCGCGGCGGCGACCGGCTGGCGGCGCTGGCCGTGGA
>NZ_JBHWIE010000136.1:0-18534 GCF_042732085.1 Actinosynnema sp. NPDC059797 | reverse complement strand
CCGCGGCTGAGCGCCGCGGCGGGGGCCGAATGGGTTGTCCTTACTTGATGGCCTTGATCAGCTCGTCCAGGTCCGTCGGCTCCAGGCCGCGCATCAGCGTCAGGAACAGCTCGCTGTAGGTCCGGAACGGGCTGACGTACCACTTGCCGTCCACCTCGGTGGCGACCACGCCGATGCCGTCCTTGAGCACCTGCGCGCCGACCCGGGCGATCACGTCGACGACCGCGCCCGGCACGTCGCGCCCGCCCTGCTGCTGCACCAGCTGCGCGATCTCGTCCGCGCACAGCCGCTGCTTCTCGCCCTGCGCCTCGGCGGTGTAGCAGTCGCCGTCGCGGGTGATCTCGCCGGTCTCGCCGTCGACCTCCAGCACCAGCCTGCGGATGGTCAGCTGGGTGCCCCCGGTGACCTCCTTCGAGTCGGTCTCCAGCTCGACGAGCTTCGCGTCGGTCGCGGGCACCCGGCCGATCTGGTCCAGGATCACCGGGCCGACGTCCTGGAGCACGCCCATCTCGTCCGGCGGCAGCAGCGCGATGACGCCCTTGACGTCACCGGCCAGCGCCTTCTCCACGATCTGCTTGGCCGCGTCCTCGGCCGAGCCCGCGCCGGCCGGGGCGATGCCCTGTGCCGGCCACTCCAGGCCCTCCTCCTCCAGCGCGGCGTTCGCGATGGTGTAGAAGAGGCTCGGGTACCACTCGTCGCCGACCTTGATGGTCGCGATGCCGATCGGCTTGCCCTTGCGGTCGGCCTTGACCTCGGCGAAGTCGAGCGTCTCGGTCTGCGGCTCCGCCCGCTCCAGCTGCGCGCCCAGCGCGTCGACCAGCTTGTCGGTCAGCGGGATCTGCTTGACGTCCGAGGTGATCGTGATCTTGCCCTCGGTCACCTTGTTGATCGTCAGGTGGTCGTTGACGCGGACCGCGCCGGCCTCGTCGAACTTGATGCCCTCGCTGGTGACCTGCACGCCGCTCAGCTTGTTGGGGTCCGCGTCCGGCTTGAGGATCTCGAGCCGCTTGGCCTCGCTGACCGTGGCCTCGGTGTAGTCCTTGCTCAGCGCCGCCTCGGCGGGCGCCAGGCCGTTCATGATGCCCAGCACGTCACCGCTGCCGAGCGCGTTGAGCAGGTTGCCCGCCGCGGCGGCCGGGTTGTCCGCGCCCGCGGGCACGTCCTCGGAGCTGCGCAGCGCCCACACCGTGCCGACCGTGCCGGCGGCCAGCACGAGGACGGCCACCACGGCGGTGACCACCAGGCCGGTCCGCTTCTTCTTCGGCGGCTCGGAGCCGACGTAGCCCTGGGGCGGCTGGCCGTACGGGTGCTGGGGGAAGCCCTGCTGCGGGAAGCCCTGCTGGGGGAAGCCCTCCGGCCCGGTCTGCGGGAAGCCCTGCTGCGGGGCGCCCTGCTGGGGGTAGCCCTGCTGCGGGTAGCCCTGCGGCCCGGTCTGGGGACCGCCCTGGGGGTAGCCGCCCTGCTGGGGGTAGCCGCCCTGCTGCTGCGGGTAACCCTGCTGTGGCTGGCCGTAGGGGTTGTTCTGCTGCGGTTGCCAGTCGCCTCCGCCGCCGCCTGGGTAGGTCACGGTGATCCTCCTGTACTGCTGAACGCTGTGCGGGTCTTCGCGGTGAGCACGGTGATCGCCCCCGCGATCGCCAGCACGGCACCACCGAGGGTCACCACCGGTCCGGTCGCGGTGATCCCGACCAGTGCCGCCTCGCTGCCCCCTTGGACGGCGGCCAGTGCCGCTACCGTTCCAGAGATGGTGCCGAAGATCAGGCCCCCGCAGGAGGCGATTCGCGGAAATTGCAGGGCCCAGAGGATCACCGAGCACGCCGCCAGGGGGGTGAGCCCGACCCAGGTGCCGCGCACCACCTCCCCCGGCACGCCGTCCAACCCGGCGAAACCACGGAGCGCGAGCACCTCGTAACTCGTCCTCGTCACCGAACCGGACCGCAGCCACGGCAGGAAGGTACCCACCACCGCTGTGACCAAGCCGACAACCGAGAGCACCCCACCAGTCCACGTCCTGCGCACGCGCACATGCTCGCAAACGTGTGGGACGGTGTGGGCATGAGTGCTCGGGACGTGATGGCCGCCGCCCGCCGGATCACCGTGCTCACCGGCGCCGGCGTGTCCGCCGCGTCGGGGGTGGGCAGGTTCGCGTTCCCCGCGCCGGACCGGTTGGCCTCCCCGGCGGGGCGGCGGGAGCTGTGGCTGTCCTGGCTGGACGATCCGATGTGGACCGCCCGGCCGAACGCCGCGCACCTGGCGCTGGCCGAGCTGGAGCGCGCCGGGCGGGTGCGGGCGCTGCTGACGCAGAACGTGGACGGGCTGCACCGGCGGGCCGGGTCGACGGCGGTCGAGCTGCACGGCTCGGCGACGGGGGTGGTCTGCGCGGACTGCGGCGCGGGCGCGTCGACGGCGTGGGCGCTGGCGGAGGTGCGCGGCGGCGCGGACGAGCCGAGGTGCCCGCTGTGCGACGGGGTGGTGCGGCCCGCGGTGGTGGCGTTCGGCGAGCCGCTGTCCGACGAGGTGCTCAGGGCGGCGCGCGCGGCCGTGCTGGACTGCGACGCGCTGCTGGTGGCCGGGACGTCGCTGGCGGTGGAGCCCGCCGCCTCGCTGGTGGGGCTCGGCGCGCGCGCCGGCGCGGCCGTGGTGATCTGCAACCTCACGCCGACGCCGTACGACGGGGTGGCCGCCGCCGTGGTGCGCGAACCGGTCGAGCGGTCGCTGCCCGAGCTGGTCGCGGTGCCCGTGGTGGCGTCCGGCCCGGTCCGGACCTGGGGCGACCCCAGCACCTGGTGATCACCCGTCGGTGCAGCTCCGTCACCCTCCCGTGGAGGGCTCCCGGTGCCATCCTGGACCCATGGGGGAACAGCAGTCGCCGATCAACATCGCGCGCACGGTCACCGCGCCCGACCTGCTCGACCAGCTGGAGATCGGCTGGCGGCCGGACTCGTTCTCGGTGGGGGAGGGCCCGGACGGCGTGCGCCTCGTGCCCCGGGGCACGCACACGGTCCACCTGTCCGACCAGGTCTACCGACTGGCCAACCTGCACTTCCACCGGCCGAGCGAGCACTGGGTGCGCGGCCGGCCGATGCAGGCCGAGATGCACGCCGTGCACCTGCGGGTCGACGACCGCCTCCACGTCTGCGTGGTCGCCGTGTTCCTCGACCTGGGCGGCGAGGAGGACGGGTCCGGCGCCGGCGGGCCGCCGACCGAGGTCGACCTGCCCGCGCTGCTCCCGGACGGCGGCTTCCACCGCTACGAGGGCTCGCTGACCACGGGCGAGTTCACCGAGAACGTCAGCTGGGTGGTGATGCGGGACGTGGTCGCCGTGGCGGACGCGGGGCTGCGCGCCTTCGTCCGCGCCCGCGCCGACCACGCCCGCCCGGTCCAGCCGCTGAACCGCAGGTTCGTGCTGACGACGGGCTGAAAGCCCAATAACGTCAGCTCGCATGCGCGTACCCCTGACCGTCTCAGACTTCCTGTACCGGGCGGAGCGGGTCTTCGCCGGCACGACCGCCGTCGTCGACGAGCCGAACCAGCCCGCGCCGCCCGTCCCGGCCACCACCTACGCCGGGTTCGCCGACCGCGTCCGCGCCTGGCAGGCCGGGTTCGACGCGCTCGGGCTCGGCGAGGGCGAGCGGGTGGCCGTGGTCAGCCACAACTCCGCCCGCCTGCTCGAACTGCTGCACGCCGTGCCGGGCACCGGCCGGATCTGCGTGCCGGTCAACTTCCGGCTGCGGCCCGAGGAGATCGCCTACATCGTCGAGCACAGCGGCGCGTCCGCGCTGCTCGTCGACCCGGAGCTGGACCTCGGCGGCGTCACCGCGCCCCACCGGTTCACCCTGGGCGAGGAGACCGAGGCGCTGATGCGGTTCGACACCGAGCCCCGGCCGTGGCGCGAACCGGACGAGGACGCCACCGCCACGATCAACTACACCTCCGGCACCACGGCCCGCCCCAAGGGCGTGCGGATGACCCACCGCAACATCTGGCTCAACGCGGTCACCTTCGCCCTGCACGCCCGCGCCTGGGAGCGCGACGTGTACCTGCACGTCCTGCCGATGTTCCACTGCAACGGCTGGGGCATGCCCTTCGGCCTCGCGGGCCTCGGCGTGCCCCAGGTGGTGCTGCGCAAGGTCGACGGCGCGGAGATCCTCACCCGCGTCCGCGACCACGGCGTCACCCTGATGTGCGGCGCGCCCGCCGTGTGGAACGCGGTGCTCGACGCGGCCCGGTCGTGGGAGGGCGAGATCCCCGGCCGCGACCGGGTGCGGATCATCTGCGCCGGCGCGCCGCCGCCCAGCCGCACCATCGCCCGCGTCGAAGAGGAGCTGGGCTGGGAGTTCCTCCAGCTCTACGGCCTGACCGAGACCTCGCCGCTGCTCACCTTCAACCGCACCCGACCGGGTGATGACGGACTTGCGCCGGAGGAGCGGGCGCGGAAGCTGTCGCGGGCCGGCGCGCCGGCGGTGGGCGTGCGCCTGGAGGTCTCGGGCACGGGCGAGGTCCTGGCCCGCTCCAACGTGGTCATGGACGGCTACTGGGACGACCCGGCCGCGACCGCCGAGGCCCTGGAGGGCGGCTGGTTCCACACCGGCGACGGCGGCTCGCTGGACGACGAGGGCCACCTCACGATCTCCGACCGCAAGAAGGACGTGATCATCACCGGCGGCGAGAACGTGTCGTCCATCGAGGTGGAGGACGCCCTGTTCAGCCACCCGGCGGTGGCCGAGGCGGCGGTCATCGGCGTGCCGCACGACAAGTGGGGCGAGACGATCAAGGCGCTGGTCGTGCCCGCGGCCGGCGCGGAGGTCACCGAGGCCGAGCTGATCGCCCACTGCAAGGCGCGGCTCGCCGGGTACAAGGCGCCGACCTCGGTGGAGTTCCGCGACTCCATCCCGCGCACCGCCACCGGCAAGGTGCAGAAGTTCAAGCTCCGCCAACCGTACTGGGCGGCGCTGGACCGGGGGGTCAACTGACGGGCCGCACCGGTCGGCGGGCTCAAACCCCCTGTTACCCGTGTGGCTGATGTTCGCCCTGGTTCGAGTGGAAAGGCTGTGGCTCCGGTGGCACAGTTCCGCTCGTGAGACCGGTGGGCCGATCGGCGCAACGCCGATCGGCCGAACGGCGGGGAGGCGGGTGTCGTGGCTCGGTGGGCGCTCTCGGTGGTGGTCGCGCTGTCCGCGGTGGTCGGCTTGGCGGGTGCGGCGGTCGCCGCGCCGCCGCCCCCGCCCAACCCCGGTGACGCGGAGCTCGGCGAGGTCCGGCGGGAGGCCGCCGCCAAGGCGGCCCGGGTCGGTGAGCTGACCGGCGAGCTGGCCGACGCCGAGGCCCGCCTCCGGAGCCTGTCCGACGAGGTCGCGTTCAAGATGGAGCTGGCCAACAAGGCCAGGGTGGACCTGGAGTCGGCCCGGCGCGAGGCCGACGACGCGCACCGGGAGGCGGAGGCCGCGCGGGTCGAGGCGGCGGCCGCGGCGCGCGCCGTCGAGGAGGCGCGGGACCGGCTCGACGAGTTCGCCGCCGCCAGCTTCCGGCAGGGCAGCGCGGTCGGGTCGCTGTCGGCCTACCTGGGCGCGTCCAGCCCCCAGGACCTGCTGGCCCGCGCGCAACTGCTGGGCGCGGTCGGCGACTCCAGCCTCGACGCCCTGGACGACGTCGAGCGCACCAGGGCGGAGATGGCCAACAAGGACGCCGCCGCCCGCGCCGCCCGCGACGTGGCCGACGAGAAGAGGGCCGCGGCCGACCGGGCGGCGCGGGACGCCGACGCGGCGCGGATCGAGGCCCAGCGAGCCCAGCAGGACCAGGCGGTGGAGGCGCGGGCCCTCCAGGACGACAAGGCCCGCGTCGAGGGCGAGCTGGACCGGGCGCGCGACGCCGTCGAGGGCCTGGAGGGGCAGCGCGCCCAGTACGAGCGGTGGCTGGAGGAGAAGCGCCGGGAGGAGGAGGCGGCGGCCGCCAAGCCGCCACCCGCGCCGCAGGCGCCGTCCGCGCCCTCCGCGCCCTCGGCGCCGTCCGCGCCCGTCGTCGCGCCGGGCCCGCCCGCGGGCAACCGCGTGGAGATCGTCGTCGAACGGGCCATGCGGCAGCTCGGCGTCCGCTACTCGTGGGGCGGCGGCAACTACGACGGCCCGACGGTCGGCATCCGCGACTGGGGCGTGGGCGACTCGCACGGCGACTACTACACCGTCGGCTTCGACTGCTCGGGGCTGATGATGTACGCCTTCGCGGGCGTCGGCGTCTACCTGCCCCACTACAGCGGCTACCAGCACAACGCGGGCCGCAAGGTGCCGCTGTCGCAGGCCCGGCGCGGCGACATGATGTTCTGGGGACCGGGTGGCGGCACGCACGTCGCCCTCTACCTCGGCGGCGGCATGATGATCGAGGCGCCCTACTCGGGGGCGAACGTGCGCATCGCCCCGGTCCGCTACGGCGGCATCCTGCCCTACGTCACCCGGGTGCTGTAGCCCGCGCCGGCTCCCGCCGGGCGAACCACGTGGTCAGGGCGGTGTCGAAGGTGTCGTCCGGCTGCGGGTCGGCGGTGGTGGACACCCACGCCGCGTGCCCGTCGGGGCGGATCAGCAGGCCCTCCAGGTCCGGGTGGCCGGGACAGCGGGCGCGGTGCCGGTCCACCGCGCCGGGCGGGCTCGCGGGCAGCGCGCGGTCCCCGGTCTCCAGCAGCACCGGGCGACCGGGCCGCAGCAGCTCGGCCGCGGTGGCGCGGCGCGAGCCGACGACCAGCCCCAGGTTCGGCGCGAGCCGGCCCAGCCACGGGTGGTCGCCGGGCACCCGCGGGTCGTACCGGGTGGACACGCCGCTCACCAGCTCGGCCAGGTGCCTGTTGACCGCCGGGAGCGCGGCCAGCTCGCCCAGCAGGTCGCGCACGGGCTCCAGGCCGGGGTCGCGCCGCCCGAGGAGCGCCTGCGCCCGCGTGGTCCGCAGCACGGCCGCACCGACCGGGTGGCGTTCGTCGTGGTAGCTGTCCAGCAGGCCGTCCGGGGCGCGGCCGAGCGCGACCGCCGCCAGCTTCCAGCCGAGGTTGACCGCGTCCGCGATGGCCACGTTGACGCCGACCGCCCCGGCCGGCGGGTGGACGTGCGCGGCGTCCCCGGCGAGCACGACCCGGCCCGCGACGTAGCGGTCCGCCTGGCGCGCCGCGTCGGAGAACCGGGTGGCCCAGCGCGGTTCGCGCAACGCGACCCGGCGGCCGAGCGCGGCGTCCAGCGCCCGCTGGAAGACCTCGGGCGTCACCGGCTCGTGGCGGTCGGCCGGCGGCTCCGGCTCGTCGAGCACGATCCGCACGTAGCCGGGGCGCGGGATCACGAACACCGGGCCGCCCTCGCCCTCGGTCACGCCGAACGGCAGCGCGTCGGGCTCGACCGGCTCCACGTCCGCGAGCAGGCCGAACCGGGTGGCCGGCACGCCGGGGAAGCCGATCCCGGCCAGCTCGCGCACGGTGCTGCGGCTGCCGTCGCAGCCGACGAGGTGGCCGGCGCGCACCCGGTCGAGCCCGTCGCCGGTCCGCAGGGCCACGTCGACGCCGTCGGCGTCCTGGCGGAGGTCGACGACCTCGTGCCCCCACCGCACCGGCACGCCCAGCTCGGCCAGCCGCCCCTCGAGCAGCTCCTCGACGCGGGTCTGCGCGATGCCGAGCACGTACGGGTGGTCGGTGTCCATCGCGGTCAGGTCCAGCGGCCGGGCCGGGTCGGCGAACATGCCGTACGGCACCGCCGTGCCTTCCGCGAGGAACCGGTCGACGAGGCCGCGCCGGTCCAGCAGTTCGAGGCTGCGCGCGCCGAGCGTGAACCCCCGGCAGAACGGCGAGCGCCGCGGCAGCCGGTCCACGACCACCACCTCGACGCCGGCGAGCGCCAGTTCGCAGGCCAGCACCAGCCCGGCCGGCCCGGCCCCGACGACCAGGACGGTCATCGCGCCTCCCCGGTGCGGGTGGTGGCGTCCACGTCCGCCGGCCAGGCCAGCCGGCCGGACTCGACGTCGTCGGCGATCTCCTCGACCCAGCCCAGCTCCGCCTCGCGCATGCGCACCGCGTACTCGACCTCCACCACGAACAGCCGCGGCACCCGGCCCGCCTCCAGGACCGCGCGGTGCTCGGCCCTCAGCTCGTCCAGCTCGGCGCGCAGCCGCCCGGCCCGCTCCCGCAGCGCCGCCGCCGCGCCCCCGGGCCCGAGCACGCCGAGGTAGGTGACCGCGGCGAGGAACTTGGGGTGCTCGGTGGCGGGCACGCGCACCAGTTCGTCGACCCAGCGCGTGAACTCGGCGCCGCCGGCCTCGGTGTGCCGGTAGACGGTCCGCTCCGGCCGGCCGCCGACCCGGACGGTCTCGCGGGCCTCGATCCAGCCGGCGCGCTCCAGCGCCCGGACCACGTCGTAGAGGGAACCGGTGGTCACCTTGAAGACCCGGTCCATGCCGCGTTCCCGCAGCGTGGCGGCCATGGCGTGGGGGTGCGCGGGTGACTCCACCAGCAGGCCGAGGACGGCCAACCCCAGCAGGTTCGACACCGCGCGCCTGGTGCTCTCGGTCAATTGCTCGCCTCCTATTGATCGGATCCGAGTATCCGGGTTCGAGCAGGACGTGGTCAAGCGCGGCCGGTGGGACCGGAGCGGCTAGCGCGGTCGCCCACGGGTTCCAGCCGCAGCGCGCGGACCTCCTCGCGCAGCGCCCGGACCTCCTCCAGCAGCACGTGGTCCGGCGCGGGGCGCTGCGCTTCCGACTCCATCGCGCTGCACACGACCGCGATGAACAGGTTGAGCGTGGTGAACGCGCCGACCAGCAGGCAGGCCAGGAAGAAGACCCACGCCGGCGGGTGGGACGCCATCAGGTCGCGCACCGCGTCCGACCAGCCGTCACCCGTGGTGACCCGGAACAGGGTCAGCACGGTCGCGCCCAGGTCCGCGAACCGCGGGTCGCCGCTCGCCCGGAACAGGTTCACCGCCACCACGCTGCCCACGTACGGCACCAGCACGAGCAGGCCGGTCAGGGACAGCAGGCCCGGGATCGACCTGACCAGGGCCGTGACCACGCGGCGCATGCTGGGCACCGCCGAGACCAGGCGCAGGGCGCGCGGCACGCGCAGGGACCGCACCACCGACAGCGGCCCGGCGGCCGGGAGCAGCGAGACGCTCACGACCAGCAGGTCGAACGCGTTCCACGGGTCGCGGAAGAAGCGCGCCCGGTGCGCGTACAGCCGCGCGGCCGGCTCCACCGCGAAGAACGCGAGGGCGGCTCGGTCCAGCCCGGCGAGCAGGTCGCCGTGCGCGGCGGTCAGCGCGGTCGACGTCTCGCAGCCGAGCACGACCGCGTTGGCCGCGATCACGGCGACGACCAGCCGCTGGAAACGCGTGCCGTTCACGCTCGGCGGGCGGTGAGCGCCGAGCCCATCGGCGCACCGGGTGGCGGGCTTGAGCCGATTCACCCGGACGAGCGGATGAAGCCGGATTTCGCGCGGGTGTAGTCGTCGTCCTCCGCCCGACCGCTTCCACGCGCAGCGAGTGGTCCGCGGCTCCGTGGTGGCCCGGGTACCGGCAGTGGCCCGGGGGCCTGCGTGGTCCGGATCCCGGCGGTTGCGTGAGTCCCTGCGGTGGCCCTGGGTTCCTGCGGTCGCACGGTCCCTGCGGTGGCGTGGGCCCCGGCGCACCGGGGCCCACGCGCACTCCTAGCGGTCCATCAGCGCGAACACGCCCCAGCCCAGGTACTCGCGCTGGTAGCGCGCGTGCCTGACCGGTTCGGCGCGCAACTCGGCGCGCAGCTGGTCGGCCAGCTCGTCGTCCGGGTGCTCGTCGAGCCAGCGGCGCGTGTTGAGCCACTGCGCCGCCGCGTAGCGGTTCCAGCTGTCCTGGTCCGCCAGCACCATCTCGACCACGTCGCAGCCCAGCTCGCCGAACTGCTCCAGCAGCCCGGTCAGCGGGTGCAGCGCGTCGCGACCCTCCATGAGGCAGGCGCGGGCGGTGGCGTCGTCCGGCGGGTCCAGCCGCCAGTACGGGTGGCCCACCAGCATCAGCCCGCCGGGGCGCAGGCTGCGCCTCAGCAGGTCGACGGTGCCGGGCACGCCGTCACCGATCCACGTCGCGCCGAGGCACGCCGCGACGTCCACGGGCTCGTCCGCGACGTGGCCCGCGGCGTCGCCGTGCACGAACCGGACGCGGTCGGCCACGCCCAGCTCGGCGGCCCGCGCCCGCGCGTCGGCCACGAAGGCCGTGCTCAGGTCGACGCCCGTGCCGAACAGGCCGTGGTCACGGGCCCAGGTGCACAGCATCTCGCCCGAACCGCAGGCGAGGTCGAGCACGTGCGCGCCCGGTTCGAGCCACAGCGCCGCGCCCAGCGCCGCCAGCTTGGCGTCGTCGAGCGGGTTGTGGATGCGGTGGCTGCTCTCACGGATGGTGAAGATGCGCGGTATGTCCACTTCGGAACGTCCTCTGGTCCGGGGTCTGGTTGGACTCGATCGGCCGCACGGCGGCCGGGACCTGGACGGGCATGCAACGCACCTCTTCACGGACGTGGTGGACGGGCGCGCGGAGGCTAACCGCGTGCTCCGGCGACCGTCCATCGAATTTTGCCAAGGCGCTCGGAATAAATGCGCCAATTGAGTCGCGGCGACTCGATCACCCGGATGCCGACGGTTGAATTCGGTATTTTCTGGGACCAGGGGAGGAAGACGCGTTACGGGGGGGACCATGAGGACCGAAGGGGAATCGACATCAGGCGGACGCGGTGCCGCGGCGCGCCGCGTCCCGCGGTGAACGGGGAATTCCACCGGGCGGTGCTCGACCGCGCCGACGCCGCCGTGCTGGTGGTGGACCCGCAGGACCTGGGCGTCCGGTGGGCGACCCCGGCCGCCCGGCGGCTGTTCGGCGGCGCGTCCGGTCCGCTGCCGGACCTGGTGGCGCCCGGCGACGCGGCGGCGGTGGGCACGTTCCTGCAGGCGGCGGGCCGCACGGGCGCGTCGCGGTGCGGGTGCGCGGTGCCGGTGGAGGGCTCGACGCGCAGGCGGGTGGACCTGATCGCCCGGGACCTGGGCGACGACCCGGACGTGGGCGGGATCGTGGTGGTGGCGCTCGACGTCACCGGGTGGGCCGAGACGGCGGACGAGTTGGGCAGCCGGCTCAACACCGACGCGCTGACCGGCCTGGCCAACCGCACGGGGTTCGTGCCGAGGCTGGAGCAGGCGGTGCGCGGCGCGCCGGGCCCGGTGCTGGTGTTCCTCGACATCGACCAGTTCAAGGGGGTCAACGACCTGCACGGGCACGCCGCGGGCGACGAGGTGCTGCGCCTGGTCGGCGCCCGGCTGGCCGCCGCGGTGGCCGGTCGCGGCACGGCGGCCAGGCTCGGCGGCGACGAGTTCGCGGTGCTGCTCGACCGGCTCGACGAGCGGCGGGCCATCGCCGCCGCCCACGAGGTCCTGGACGCGATCGCCGCGCCGCTGGAACTCGCGGCGGGCGTGGTCGGGGTGACGGCGTCGGCGGGCATCACGTTCGTGCGACCCGGCCACAACGCGGAGGACCTGCTGCACCAGGCGGACCTCGCGATGTACCGGGCGAAGACCGTCGGACCGGTCGCCGTCTACCAGGAGGACCTGGAGGACTGGGCGCTGGCCCGCAAGCACCAGGTGGACCGGCTCGCGGAACGGCTGGAGGAGCTGCACGCGGCGAACCGGGCCCTGGCCGAGGCGGCGTCCACGGACCAGCGCACCGGCCTGCCGAACCCGGCGTCGTTCGACGCCGACCACCAGCACCGCAACCGGTTGGGCGAGCCGTACGGGCTGCTGCTGGTCGACATCGACCGCTTCCACAGCTACAACACCCTCTACCGCTACCTGGCCGGGCACGAGGCGCTGCGCGCGGTGGGGCAGACCATCAGCCGCACCGCCCGGGCGGGCGACCGCACCTACCGGTACGGCGGCGAGGAGTTCACGGTGCTGCTGCCGAACGCCCGGCTGGACGGCGCGCTCGCGCTGGCCGAGCGGATCCGGCGGGAGGTGGAGCTGCTGGGCCTGGAGCACCGCGGCAACCCCGGCGGGGTGGTGACGGTGTCGATCGGCGCGGTGGAGGTCGCGCCGGGCGCCTCGGTGGCCGACGCGGTGGAGGAGGCCAGCGCCGCGCTGCTGGAGGCCAAGGACGCGGGGCGGAACCGGGTGGCGGGGAGGCGGGTCGGGTAGCGAGCGGGGGGAGCGGCGACAGGGGGAGTGGGGGCAAGGGGGAGCGGGGAGCGCGACCGGGGGCAGGGAGACCGGGGAACGGGACCGGGGGCAGGGAGACCGGGGCAGGGGAGCGGCGGCAGGCGGAGGTGTGCCGGGTGCTCAGCCCGCCGGCAGGGCGTCCAGCAGCCAGGAGTGCGCGTCGCCCAGCGTGACCCGTTCCCCGGTCACCGCGCCCACCAGCCGCCAGTACCGGCGCAGCCGCGGGTCGCGTTCCACCTCGGTCCGCGCCCGCAGCTCGCGCCGGAACGCCGGGGTGTCCCGCACCCCCCGCACCGCCGCGTGCGCCGCCACGAACACGTCCAGCGCCTCGCCCGCCCCGGGCGGCCGGCCCGCCGCCACCAGCGGTCGGGCCAGGTCGCACGCCCGGCCGATGCCCTCGTGCAGCGCGCTCTCGTCGCGCACCCGGTCACGTGAGCGCATCCGCCGCCCCAGGGACGCGTCGCTCGCCACCACCACCATGCCCGCGTAGGCGACCACCTGGTCGGGCGTCGGATCGGCGGGCGGCGGGGGCGCGCTGACGGACAGGAACATCTCCGCGGTCGGCGCGGTCGCCGGGTCCAGGTAGTCGCGCCGCCAGAACGCCACGAGCGAGTCCCGCGCGGCGGGCACGTCCGGCACGGCGGCCAGCAGGTCCAGCCGGTCGGGGCGGTCCGCGGGCGCGGCGTCCGCCACGGCCCTCAGCGCGGCCCGCCGCCACGCCAGCTCCGCCATCGCCGCGTCCAGCCCGGCCCGCTCGCCGGCGATCACCTCGGTCAGGGACCGCCGGCCGGCCAGCACGTCCGCGACCGCCGGCAGGCCGAGCCCGATCGCGCGCAGCCGCCGCACCGTCCGCAGCCGCTCCACCGCCGCCTCGTCGAACCGCCGGTGCCCGCCCGCGCTGCGCCCGGCGTGGAGCAGGCCCTCGTCGCAGTAGAACCGGATGGTGCGCACGGGCACCCCGGTGCGCCTCGAAAGCTCGCCGATACCCAGCACGCCGCCCCCCTGTGACGCCGGTCACCTTCGCTGGAACCTCCACCCCGGTGCCGTTCCTACCGTACGGGGCGTGCGGAACTGGTTGGCGGGACGAACGGAAGCCTTCATCGACGGCGTCGGGGACGTCGGCGACTTCGCCTCGGCGGTGCCCACCTGCCCGGGGTGGACCGTCCGGGACCTGGTCGCCCACGTCGGCCAGCAGCAGCGCTGGGCGGCGGGGGTGGCGCGCACGGGCCACGCCGCCGCCGTGCCGGACCCGCTGGCCCAGGAGGTGCCGGCGGACTGGGCGCGGTGGCTGCGCGAGGGCGCGGCGGAGCTGGTCGCGGCGGTCGACGGGCGCGCCGACCCCGTCTGGACCTACCTGGGCCCGCGGCCCGCCGCGTTCTGGACGCGCCGGGTCCTACACGACACCGTCGTCCACCACGCCGACCTCGCCCTCGCCGCGGGCGCGGAGCCGGACGTGCCGGAGGACGTCGCCGCCGACGGCGTCGAGGAGCTGTTCGAGCTGTTCACCGACCCGGACGGCGTGTCGGTCAAGCCCGCGCTGGCGTACCTGCGCGGCACCGGCGAAACCCTCCTGCTGCGCCCGCGCGGCCGGTCGCCGCTGTTCGTCGTCCGCGCGCCCGGCGGCCCGGTCCTGCGGCCCGACCGGGGAACCGCGGACGTCGTGCTCACCGCGTCGCCGCGCGACCTGCTGCTGGTGCTGACCCGCCGCCGGTCCGCCGACCGCCCGGGCGTGCGGGTCGAGGGGGATCGGGCGCTGCTCGACCACTGGGTCGCCCACACGGCCCTGTGAGGGCTCCAAACGACTACTCAGAGTAGAGAAAGAAAGCGAATATGTCTCAAGTAAATGAATCTACCTCGCCCAGTCTGGCGAACCAGGTCACGTGGGGTTACTAAGCAGGGGTGAACCACGACGTCTCCCAGCACTTCTCCGCCGGTCTCTCCACGCTCGTCATCGCCTACGTAGTCGCCGTCATCGGCTCGCTCATCGGCCTGGCCTGCATGGCCAGGGCCAGAGCCGAGCGGCACCGCGCCGCCAGAGTCCGCTGGACCGTGTTCGGCGCGTTCGCCATCGGCGGCATCGCGATCTGGCTCATGCACTTCATCGCCATGCTCGGGTTCGAGGTCCCCGACGCCACGATCAAGTACTCCGCGCCGCTGACCGCCCTGTCCGCCGTGGTCGCGATCGGCGTGGTGGGCGCGGGCCTGTCCCTGGTCACGCTGGTCCGGTTCACCCGGATGCGGCTGGTGCTCGCCGGGTTCCTGACCGGTCTCGGCGTGGCGGGCATGCACTACCTGGGCATGTCGGCGATCCGCTTCAAGGGCGAGATCTCCTACGACCCGGCGCTGGTCGCGGCGTCCGGCGTCATCGCGGTCGTGGCCGCCACCGCCGCGTTCTGGTTCACCCTGGTGGTCCGGACGCCGGCGGCAGGCGTCGCGGCCGGCCTGACCATGGGCGTCGCGGTCACCGGGATGCACTACACGGGCATGGCCGCGGTGCGGGTGACGCACCACGAGAAGATGGTCGCGCCCGACGGCACCACCGTGTTCGACCTGGTGTTCCCCGTGTTCGTGATCAGCGGCCTGGTGGTGGCGGCGCTGCTGTGGGTGCTGTTCACCACCGGTGACGAGGCGGTGGGCGAACCCGCCTAGCCTTGGCGCGTGGAGCGAACCCCCGACTTCTCGGCCGTGGTGCTCGCGGGCGGCCGGGGCAGCCGGCTGGGCGGCGTGGACAAGGCGCTGCTCGTAGTCGACGGGCGCACCCTGCTCGACCGCGTGCTCGACGCGGTCGGCGGCCCCGGGCGGGCCGTCGTCGTCGGGCCGCCCCGGGACGTGCCGGGGGTGCGCTGGGCCCGGGAGGAGCCGCCCGGCGGCGGACCGCTCGCCGGCCTCGCCGCCGGCCTGCGCCACGCGGCGGCGGAACTCGTCGTGGTGCTGGCGGTGGACCAGCCGGGGGTCACCCGATCCACAGTGGACAGGCTGCTGGCCGCGGTCGGCGAGACCGGCGCGGTGCTCGTGGACGCCGGGGGCAGGCCCCAGTGGCTGACCGGCGCGTGGCGCGCCGACCGCCTGCGCGCGGCCATGCCCGCCGACCCGCGCGACGCGTCGGCGCGGTCCGTGCTCGGCCCCCTCGACCCCGTCCGCGTGCCCGCGCTGCCGGGCGAGGCGCGCGACGTCGACACGCCCGCGGACCTCTAGGACCCCTTCACATGGTCCATACCGACCGCAGGGGAGACTTGTTCACGATCGCACAACCTTGTCGAGGAGGACTCTTGTCCGAGCCCGCCGCCGAGGCGCCCAACACGCCGGCTCGTGACGCCCAGTTGCTCGAACGCACCGTGTTCGAGGTCAAGAGGGTGATCGTCGGGCAGGACCGGCTGGTCGAGCGGATGCTCGTCGGCCTGCTCGCGAAGGGCCACCTGCTGCTGGAGGGCGTGCCCGGCGTGGCCAAGACGCTGGCCGTGGAGACGTTCGCGAAGGTCGTCGGCGGCTCCTTCTCGCGCGTGCAGTTCACCCCCGACCTGGTGCCCGCCGACATCCTCGGCACCCGCATCTACCGCCAGGCCAGCGAGAGCTTCGACGTGGAGCTGGGCCCCGTGGTGGCCAACTTCGTGCTCGCCGACGAGATCAACCGCGCGCCGGCCAAGGTCCAGTCCGCGATGCTGGAGGTCATGGCCGAGCGGCACGTGTCGATCGGCGGCCGGACGTTCCCGATGCCCACCCCGTTCCTGGTGCTGGCCACCCAGAACCCGATCGAGAACGAGGGCGTCTACCCGCTGCCCGAGGCCCAGCGCGACCGGTTCCTGTTCAAGATCCAGGTCGAGTACCCCACGGCCGAGGAGGAGCGGGAGATCGTCTACCGGATGGGCGTCGAGCCCCCGGTGCCCACCCAGGTGCTCAGCCCCGAGGAGCTGGTCCGCCTCCAGGGCGTGGCCTCCCGCGTGTTCGTGCACCACGCGCTGGTCGACTACGTGGTGCGGCTGGTCATCGCGACCCGCGCGCCCAAGGAGCACCAGCTCACCGACGTCGCCGGGTGGGTCGCCTACGGCGCCTCGCCGCGCGCCAGCCTCGGCGTCATCGCCGCCGCCCGCGCCCTGGCGCTGGTGCGCGGCCGCGACTACGTGCTGCCGCAGGACGTGGTGGACGTGGTGCCGGACGTGCTGCGCCACCGGCTCGTGCTGTCCTACGACGCGCTGGCCGACGGCGTCCCGCTCGACCACATCATCACCAGGGTGCTCCAGACCGTGCCGCTGCCGCAGGTGTCCGCGCGGCCGTCGGCGCCGCAGCCCGCGGGCAGGCCGTGACCGGGGTCGACGAGGCCGGGGTCGCCGCCGACGCGGCGGGCGACCGCCCGAGGTGGGCCCCGCCCGCGCTGAGCGGCGGACGCCTGGAGGCGGCGCTGCGCACGCTCGAGCTGGAGGTGCGCCGCCGGCTGGACGGCCTGCTCCAGGGCAACCACCTCGGCCTGGTGCCCGGACCGGGCACCGAGCCCGGCGAGGCGCGGCCCTACCAGCCGGGCGACGACGTGCGGCGGATGGACTGGGCGGTCACCGCCCGCACCACCGTGCCGCACATCCGCGAGACGGTCGCCGACCGCGAGCTGGAGACGTGGCTCGCCATCGACCTGTCGCCGAGCCTGGACTTCGGCACGGCCGCGTGCGAGAAGCGCGACCTGGTGGTCGCCGCGACCGCCGCCGTGGCGCACCTGACGCGCGGCGGCGGCAACCGGATCGGCGCCCTGGTCTCCACCGGCGAGCAGCTCGTCCGCATCCCCGCCCGAGGCGGCCTGGCGCACGCGCGCGGCCTGATCCGGCGGGTCGCGGAGACGCCCCGCGCGCCCGAGGGCACCAGGGGCTCGCTGACCGACGTGGTCGAGCAGCTGCGCCGCCCGCCGCGCCGCCGCGGCCTGGTCGTGGTGATCTCGGACTTCCTCGGCGGCACCGAGTGGCAGCGACCGCTGCGGGCGCTGTCCGCCCGGCACGACCTGGTCGCGGTCGAGGTGGTCGACCCGCGCGACATCGACCTGCCCGAGGTGGGCGCGGTCGTGCTGGCCGACCCGGAGAGCGGCAGGCAGCGCGAGGTGGTGGCCTCGCCGCTGCTGCGCCGCGAGTTCGCCGCCGCCGCGGCCGAGCACCGCGCCGAGGTGGCCGCCGGGCTGCGGCGCGCGGGCGCGGGGCACCTGGTGCTGCGCACCGACTCGGACTGGATCGCCGACACCGTGCGCTTCGTGGTGGCCCGCAAGCGCCGCTGGTCGGGAGGGGTGGCCTGATGAGCCTGTCGGGTTTCACCGCGCCGTGGTGGTTCCTGCTGCTGATCGCGGTGGCCGGGCTGGCCGCCGCCTACGTCGTCGTGCAGCGGGTGCTGCGCAAGCGGACGCTGCGGTTCGCCAACCTGCCGATGCTGGAGAAGGTCGCGCCCAAGAGGCAGGGCTGGTACCGGCACGTGCCCGCGGCGCTGCTGCTGGTGGCGTTCATCCTGCTGACCGTGGCGCTGGCCGGGCCGACGGCGGAGCAGAAGGTGCCGCGCAACCGGGCCACCGTGATGCTGGTCATCGACACGTCGCTGTCCATGAAGGCCACCGACGTCAAGCCGTCCCGGCTGGAGGCCGCGCAGGTGGCGGCCAAGTCGTTCGCCGACGGCCTCACCCCGGGCATCAACCTCGGCCTGATCTCCTTCGCCGGGTCGGCGACCGTGCTGGTCGCGCCGACCACCGACCGGGAGGCGGTCAAGTCGGGCATCGACGGGCTCAAGCTCGCCCAGTCCACCGCCACCGGTGACGCGATCGTGGCGGCGCTGGCGGCGATCGACTCGTTCGGCAAGATCGTCGGCGGCGCGGACGGCCCGCCGCCCGCGCGGGTCGTGCTGATGACCGACGGCAAGGAGACCGTGGGCACGCGCAAGGCGTTCGACGCGGCGGACGACGCGAAGAGGGTGGGCGTGCCCATCTCCACGATCTCGTTCGGCACCGAGGACGGCGTGGTCGAGATCGAGGGCCGGGCACAGGAGGTGCCGGTGGACGACGACTCGATGCGGGAGATCGCCGAACTGTCCGGCGGCGAGTTCTTCAAGGCGGCCAGCGCCGAGGAGCTGAGGCGCGTGTACGACACGCTCGGCGAGCAGATCGGCTACGAGAAGAAGCAGGCCGACGCCTCGCGGCCGTGGGTCGCCCTCGGGACCGTGCTGGGCCTGTTCGCGGTGGCGGGCGCGCTGCTGTTCGGACAACGCCTCCCCTGATCGGTCGGGGGGCGCGGGGGGGGGTAGCCCCGCGACCCCCCCCCCCCCCACCCCCCCCGCGCGGCGCGGGGTTGGGCTAGCCCCGGGCCCCCCGGGCCCCCCCCGGGGGCCCCGCAGGC